>VGPE01000005.1 GCA_016875645.1 Chloroflexota bacterium | reverse complement strand
GAGCTCGACATGGTCCGGCACATCGCGATCCGCGCCGGCGCCCGGGACGCCGTGGTCACGCGCCATTTCTCCGACGGAGGGGCGGGTGCAACGGACCTTGCGGCCGCCGTCTGGTCCGCCGCCCAGGCCGGCGCCCCCGAGTACGCGCCGCTCTATCCGGACGAGGCGTCGCTGCGCGAGAAGATCGATGCGATCGCGACGCGCATCTACGGGGCTGAGGGCGTCGACGAGCTGCCGGCAGCCAGCAAGGCGCTGGACCAGTACGAGCGAATGGGCTTCGGACGCCTGCCGATCTGCATGGCGAAGACGCAGTACTCGCTCAGCCACGACCCGGCGCTCAAGGGTGGTCCGTCCGGCTTCCGGATCCCCATCCGCGAGGTCCACCTGTCCGCCGGGGCCGGCTTCGTCACGCCGATCCTGGGCGAGATGCGCACCATGCCGGGGCTGCCCTCACGGCCCGGCGGCGAGATGGTCGATATCGACGCCGACGGCAACATCATCGGCCTGTTCTAGCGAGCTTCGCGGAGGCCCGCCTGGGCGCATTCCGCCGGCCGGCCGCCGTCCGCCCGCCGGCCGACTCGCTCGGTCAGTACGCGCCCAGACCCTGGGTCGCGAAGGCGAAGCAGGCCACGATGACCAGGCCGACGAGGACGCCGAGGATGCCAGCGCCCCAATTGGCCGCGTCAATCGGGCCGAGCGCCTCGCCAGCCGCATGACGGTGCTCGGCGTCACCCGGGTCGGCGTGGCCCACGTCGGGGCTGCTCTTGTGGCCCGGCGCGTGCCCCGACGGCTCATGGCCCGTCCCGGCCGCTGCTCCCGCGGCGGGCGACGCCGGGGGAGCGGGCGTGGGAGCGCGTGCGTCCCCTGGACGCTCGCCGGGGGCCTCCACGTTCGCGACCGCTTCGACGGCCTCTCGCGTTCGCAGATGGCCCTCCGATTCGCGGATGTCGTGGATCACCTGGTCCACGGGCGGGAGTTCTGTGCCGCGGGACGGGCGCGCATTCGGATCCTGGGTCATCGGCCTCGCTCGCTCGGGTCGTCGTCAGTGCCGCAATTGTCGCATCCGTTGAGCGCGGTATGGCCCGGAAAACGCCCCGGTTGCGGCCTGCATAGACTCGTGGCGTGCCCGTGATCGTGTTGACCCGCCATGGGTTGACCACCCGCTCGGATCCTGAACAGCACCTCGGGCAGCGAATCGACGTGGGGCTCTCCGACCTGGGTCGCGCCCAGGCTTCGGCTCTCGCGGAGCGTCTCGCCGAGGTGGCGTTCCGGCGGATCCTGACCAGCCCGCTGCGCCGGGCGCGCGAGACCGCCCACGCGGTGGCCGCGCTGGGTGCGTTGCGACCCGCCCCTGAGCCCGATGTCCGCCTCATCGAGATGGACTATGGCGATTGGGAAGGGCTGACCTACGAGCAGATCGAGACGAACGACGGCGAGCGCCGGCGCGCCTGGGAGGTGGACCCGGCGACCACTCGCTGTCCGGGTGGGGAGTCGGGCGACGACGTCGCGGATCGGGCCCGCAGCCTTCTGCAGGAGCTGCTTGGCGGGCCGAGTGACCGGGCCGCCGACGAGCGCCCGATCCTGCTTGTCGGACACAGCACGTTCAATCGGATCCTCATCGCGGTGGCTCTCGACCTGCCGCTGGCGCAGTACCGACGCCGGATCGTGCAGGGCCAGGTGAACCTGACTGCGCTGGAGTGGGAGCCCGGTGCGCCGCCGAGCGCGGGCAAGGCGCTCCTCCTCAACGACCTGGCGCACGTTCGGCGGCCGCCGGCCGCCCCCTGGAATTGAAGGGCGCCAGAGCGCCCCGGTCAACTCGTCGGGCCGACTGACCGGCGCCGGCGGGGACGCACGATGCGCAGCCAGATGAACGCGAGCACGGCCAGGGCGAGTACGCCCAGGATCGCGTACTCGAATCGCTTGAGCACCGATCCGATCTCGGCCCAGTTCTCGCCCAGCTGCATCCCCGCCACGACCAGCAGCAGCGTCCACGGCAGTGAGCCGAAGAACGTGTAGACCGTGAACGGCACGATGCGCATCTTCGCCACGCCGGCGGCGAACGAGACGAGCGAGCGGACGACGGGGATCATCCGGCCGAAGAACGCGGCCCGGGTGCCGTGCTTCTCGAAGAACCGCTCCGTCCGGGTGAGGTCGGCCTCGCTGATCGCCAGGTAGCGGCCCCAGCGCTCGATCAGCGCCCGCCGGCCGAAATATCCGATCGCGTAGGCGATCAGCGCACCAACCGTGGCACCCACCGTACCGGCGAGCACCGTCGCGGCAAGGTTCCACGGGGCTCCCGTCAGGGGCTCGATGCTGGTTCCCTGGCCGACCAGGAAGCCGGCGAACGGCAGGACCAGCTCGGACGGGATCGGGATGATGACGCTCTCGATCGCCACCCAGATCGCCACACCGAGGTAGCCGACCGCCTCGTACAGCGCCGTGACGGCCTGGCGCACCGGGCCGTCGAGGAAGTCGAACACGGGCGGGAGGATAGCCGACTATGCTCGGCCACGTGATCGGGCCGATCGGCCGCGCGGGGACCGCAGACGATGAATCGGCGGTGGTGCTGACCGGCGCGGACCTGACCATCCACGAGGTCGAGGATGTCGCCCGGCGGGGCCGTCCGGTCGTTCTCGACGCCGGCGCCCGGCGACGGATGGCCGAATCTCGTGCCGTCATCGAACGGCTCGTCCGGGACGGCGCGACCGTGTACGGCGTCACCACGGGGTTCGGCGCACTTGCCAACACGCGCATCGCCACCGCCGATGCGCGCACCCTCCAGGAAATTCTGCTGGTCAGCCACGCCGCCGGCGTGGGTCCGCCGTTCCCCGACGATGTTGTGCGGGCCATGCTGCTGCTGCGCGCCAACACCCTGGCTCTCGGGCATTCCGGCTGCCGGCCGCTCATCGTGGAGCGGCTGCTCGCGCTCCTGGCCGGCGGCGTCGTCCCCATCGTGCCCGAGCAGGGAAGTGTCGGTGCGTCCGGTGACCTCGCGCCGCTCGCCCACCTCGCGCTGCCGCTCATCGGGCGCGGCGAGGTGCGCCTCGGTGGGCGACAGTTGCCGGCCCTGGTTGCGCTCCGGGAACTGGGCATGGAGCCGCTGACGCTCGAGGCGAAGGAGGGCCTTGCGCTGCTCAACGGGACCCAGCTGATGAGCGCGATCGGCACGCTGCTGCTGGTGGATGCCGACCGGCTCCTACGGACGGCGAGCGTCGCGGCCGCGATGAGCCTGGAGGCGCTGCTGGGCACCGACGTGGCGTACGCCGCCGCCTACCAGCTCGCGCGGCCGCATCCGGGCCAGATCGCCGTGGCCGGGCAGATGCGCCGGCTTCTGCGAGGCTCCTCGCTGCTCGCCAGCCACCATGCCGACCCGCACCGGGTGCAGGATCCCTATTCGCTGCGCTGCGTGCCGCAGGTCCATGGAGCCGTGATGGATGCGCTCGACCATCTGCGGCGCGTCCTGGACGTGGAGCTCAACAGCGCGACCGACAACCCGCTGGTCTTTCCCGACGGTGCGGTCACGGAACCTGACGCGGCGGCAACCGGCGGCGGTCTCGTGATCAGCGGCGGGACATTCCACGGCGAGCCGATCGCGCTCGCCCTGGACTTCGCAACACTGGCGATCGCCGAGCTGGGAGCCATCTCGGAACGTCGGATTGCGCTTCTCACGGACGCTCGACTCTCGGGCGGCCTGCCGCCGTTCCTGAGCGAGAACAGTGGCCTCGAGTCGGGGATGATGCTGCTGCAGTACACCGCGGCCGCCCTGGTCTCCGAGAGCAAGGTGCTCGCCCACCCCGCGAGCGTGGACTCGATCCCGACCAGCGCGAACCAGGAAGACCATGTCTCGATGGGCGCCATCGCTGCTCGCCACGCTCAGGCGGTGCTGGCGAACGTGGAGCGGGTCCTGGCAATCGAGCTGCTCTGCGCAGCCCAGGGACTTGACCTGCGCCTCGCGGCGAGCGGCGGCCTCGCCCCGGGGGCAGGCGTCGCGGAGGCCCTCCGCCGGATCCGAGCCATGGTGCCGCATCTCGAGCACGACCGGGAGCAGGCGTCGGACATGGCCCGGGCGCTGCGCCTGGTCGAGTCAGGGGCGCTGGTCGAACTCGCCGCAGCAACCTGAGCGTCCGGATCCCTGCGGACGAGTCGGCGGCCGGCCGGGCCGCGCGGCGTACACTCGGCCGCGATGGAGGCCGTCCGGATCGTCGACGTCGTTGACGCAGCGTCGTTCGAGCTGATCCCGACGTGTGCCGATCCGGCGTTCGACCACCGCAGTTGCGACTACTGGGAGGACGCCGAGCGCGGCTCCAAGGCTCGCCGCGCCGCTGGTCCGCCAGCCCGCGCGACCAGTGACGTCCGCCCGTCGCCCGCCCTGGCCGACAACCCGTTCGCCGCCCCCGCGCCGGGGCCAGCATTCAACCCGTTCCTCGCTGAGCTCGAGGAGCAGGGCGCGCTCGATAACCCGTTCGTGCCGCGGCGTCCTGGCCGGCCGGGACCGGTCGCTGCGGACGCCCCCGGCAAGCTGGTTCGACTGGGCCGGGGGCTTGCGGTCTTCGGCAGCTACGCGAAGGTGCTGCTGGTCGACGACGAGCCGTGCGCGTACACGCAGTTCGGGCCGCTGTCGGCCTATCCGCGCGCCCTCCGGCTGCGCGAGCTGTACCCGCGACTCCCGCAGGCGCCCCTGCCTGCCGTGATCACGTGCATCGCGACGACCAGCCGCGCCCGTGGCCAGGGCCTGGCCGAGCGGCTGGTGGCCGAGGTGTGCCACGACCTCGGGTCGCGCGGGTTCAGCGCCGTCGAGGCCTACCCGGAATCCGGCGCGATCCCGGACGCGACCAGCGCCGCGAACCCGTCCTTCTGGGAGCAGGCGGGCTTCCACCTGGCGGTCGCCGACGGCCGGTTCCCGGTCTACCGCCGGGAGCTCGGCTGACGCGCGGCAGCGAACGTGGCGTCCTGCGCGGGCGCCGGTTGCACGCGCTGGCCGGGCTGGTCCTGGTGACCGCGCTGGCGACGGCGTGCGGCACGACGCCTCCCCCGGGAACTGTCGCACCGACCGCCGGCACCTCCGAGGTTGCGCCGTCGGGCGGAAGCGCGGGCAGAATCGCGACCGCCGCACCCCCCGCCACGGCGGCGCCGACTGTCTCCCGCGCTGCCGTCCTCCTGGACCCGGCGCTGCTGCGCGTGCTGCCCGCCGAGGTTGACGGCCACCCGGTGGAGGAATCCGTCGAGGTCGAGGAGGCGAATGTCGCCGCTCCGGCGATGCCTGCCGAGATCCGCTCGCTCGCAGCGGCATTCGTGCATGACGACGGGATGACGAACTGGGCCGTCGCGACCGTCGTCCTCCTCCATGCCGGAGTGCTCGGCGACGCGTTCCATCGGAGCTGGCGCGACAGCTTCGATACCGGAGCGTGCGAGCCGGCCGGCGGTGTGACCGGCACCGCGAGCACGACGATCGGCGGCCGACCGGTCGATATCGGGCGCTGCGCGGGCGGCGTGCACACGTATCACGCACGGCTGAGCGGTGATCGCCTCGTATCGGTGACGGCCGTTGGTGACCTGCGCTTCGGCGAGCTCCTGATGGCCGGGCTGGTGGAATGAGCGCGGGCCCGCGCCCGGTCCGGGCCGCCCGCGGTTCGGCCATCAGCTGTCGCGGCTGGGCCCAGGAGGCGGCGCTGCGAATGCTGATGAACAATCTGGATCCCGACGTGGCCGAGCGCCCCGACGACCTGGTGGTCTACGGCGGCACCGGCCGGGCGGCCCGCAGCTGGGACGCCTTCGATGCGATCGTGCGCGAGCTGCGCCGACTGTCCGACGACGAGACGCTCCTTGTCGGGTCCGGCAAGCCGGTGGGCGTCCTCCGAACCCACGAGTGGGCGCCGCGTGTCCTGATCGCCAATGCGAACCTGGTCGGGCGCTGGGCCACCTGGGAGACATTCCGCGAACTGGAACGTGCCGGACTCACCATGTACGGCCAGATGACGGCCGGCTCGTGGATCTACATCGGAACGCAGGGCATCCTGCAGGGCACCTTCGAGACGTTCGCGGAACTGGCCCGCCAGCGGTTCGCGGGAACGCTGCGCGGGCGCACGGTCCTCACGGCCGGACTCGGCGGCATGGGCGGCGCGCAGCCGCTGGCCGTCACGATGAACGACGGCGTCGCGCTCGTGATCGAGGTTGACGAGGCCCGGGCACGGCGCCGACTCGAGATGGGATACGTCGACCGGCTGACCCATTCCCTTGACGAGGCGCTCGGTTGGGCGCGTGCCGCCGCAAGGGCCGGGCGGGCCGAATCGATCGCGCTCGTCGGCAACGCGGCCGACGTGGAGCCGGAGCTCGTGCGCCGCGGAGAGCGATTCGACGCCGTGACTGACCAGACCAGCGCCCACGACGCGCTCAACGGCTACATCCCCGCGGGCCTCGACGTGGCCGCCGCTGCCGACCTTCGGCGCGCCGATCCCGAGGCGTACGTCCGACGGGCGATGGCCTCAATGGCAGACCACGTGGGGGCCATGCTGGCGCTGCAGGCCGCGGGCGCGGTCACCTTCGACTACGGCAACAACCTGCGCGCCCAGGCCCATGCGGCGGGAGTCGCCAGGGCGTTCGACTTCCCGGGATTCGTGCCGGTGTTCATCCGGCCGCTGTTCACGGAGGGCAAGGGACCGTTCCGTTGGGCCGCGCTCTCGGGCGATCCGGCGGACATCCTGCGGACCGATCAGGCGGTCCTCGAGCTGTTCCCGGAGAACGCATCGCTGCGGCGCTGGATCGAGATGGCCCAGGCGCGCGTCCCGTTCCAGGGGCTGCCGGCCCGGATCTGCTGGCTGGGCCTCGGCGAGCGGGCGCGCGCGGGACTCGCGTTCAATCAACTCGTTGCGAGCGGGCAGGTGGCCGCGCCGATCGTCATCGGGCGCGACCACCTCGACGCAGGCTCCGTGGCGTCGCCCAACCGCGAGACCGAAGCCATGCGCGACGGGTCGGACGCGATCGCCGACTGGCCGCTGCTCAACGCGCTCGTGAACACTGCCGCGGGTGCGTCGTGGGTGAGCATCCACCACGGCGGCGGAACGGGCATCGGCTACAGCCAGCACGCGGGGATGGTCGTGGTCGCAGACGGAACGCCGCTTGCGGCGCAGAAGCTGGATCGGGTCCTGACGACCGATCCGGCCATGGGGGTCCTCCGGCACGTGGACGCGGGCTACGAGCGCGCGATCGAGGTGGCCTTGGAGCAGGGCCTGCGGATTCCGATGCGCACGTGAAGCTCGTCGAGGTGGTTTCGAACTTCAGCGAGGGGCGCCGCCGCGAGGTGGTGGACCGGCTCGCTGCCGCGGTGGTGTCGGTGCCGGGCGCGTACCTGCTGGACCGGACCAGCGACCCGGATCACAACCGGAGCGTCCTGACGCTGGCGGGCGCCCCCGAGGCGGCCTTCGAGGCGATGGACCGCGCGGTGGGCGTCGCCGTGGACGAGATCGACATGGAGCGGCACACGGGCGAGCATCCGCGGATCGGGGCGGTGGACGTGGTGCCCTTCGTTCCGCTCGGGGACATGGCGATGGCCGAGGCGGTGGAACTGGCGCGCGCGTTCGGATCGCGGGTGGCAGAGCACTACGGGCTGCCGGTGTACCTGTATGCGGCGGCCGCTACGCGACCAGAGCGGGTCCGGCTTGCCGACGTCCGGCGTGGCCAGTACGAGGGCCTCAAGAGCGCCATCGGAGAGCCCGGCCGCCAGCCCGACTTCGGCCCTGCCCGAATGCATCCCACTGCCGGCGCTGTCGCGGTGGGCGCCCGGCCGTTCCTGATCGCCTGGAACATCAACCTCGACTCAGCCGACGTCGAGCTGGCGAAGCGGATCGCCCGCCGCGTCCGAGAATCCGGCGGCGGATTGCCGCGGGTCCAGGCGAACGGCTTCTGGATCGAGGAGCGGCGCCGGGCGCAGGTCTCCATGAACCTGTTGGACTTCTCGGTCACGCCGATCTGGCGGGTCTGGGAGACGGTCGCCGCGGAAGCGGCGCAGGACGGGGTGACGCTGGCGGAGTCGGAGCTGGTCGGGCTGGCGCCGCTCGCCTCGTTTCTGGACGTGGCTGCGCACGCCGGCGTGCCGGACTCGCGAACGCTGGCCGACCGGCTTGCGGCCGCCGCGACGTCGATCCGGTTGCGCGACTTCTCGCCCGACATGATCCTGGAGTTGCGGCTGGAGGCCGCCCGGGCCGGCGGTCGCTGACGGGCGTCGCGATCTCGGGCCCCTCGGCTGCTGTGCCGTGCGCCACCGCTTGAGCTGGTCAAGGTCAACGTCGGCTGCGACGACATCACCCTCGCAGCGACGATCCGCACGCTGGCCGGCTTCCGGCGGGCTGCCACGGCTCCGATCAACCTGCGCCGCCACCCGGAGTCGCGGCGCGCTCGTCTGCGGCAGGCCAGCCTGACCCCTCAGGAGCGAACGCGAGGCGCGCGAACGGCAGGCAGACGGCGCGACGATTGTCGGCCGATCAGGTCTTGCCGCGCGACTCCAGGAGGATCGCCGTGGTCTCGCTTGGCAGCCCGGCCGGCGTGATCGACAGCTTGGGCTGGGCGGGTCCGGCGGTGCCACCCATCTCATGGAAGAACTTCGCGAGCGCTTCCTCGCAGTCCGTCTCGTCCTCGCACACGGCCATCGGCACGACGATCTTGGGACCCAGCTGAGCGATCAGCTCCGCGGCGCGGTTGGCCGTCAGCGACCCGCCGATCGGGACGCAGGCGACGTCCACTCGGCCGATGTCGGCCAGCGTCTCCTCCGTGAGCACGTGACCAACGTCGCCGAGGTGGATGGTGTGGATCCCGTCCAGCTCGGTCACGAAGGCCACATTTCGGCCTCGGGACGCCCCCTTGGTCTCGTCGCGGTAGGTCCGAACGCCCGTGAGGAGGACGTGCTTGACCTCGTACTCGCCGGGTCCATCCAGGACGAAGGCATTCTCGAGGCTGGATGGGAGCACGGTGCCGCCGTCTCGCGTGGCCCGGCCCTTGGCACGCGCCACGGGTGTGTCGTCGGGGTGGCTGAAGGTTGCGATGTCGGCCGAGATGCCGCGGCCGGTGGGCCCGACGACCGATGGATATGCGTCATGCACGACGACGGCGTCTCGTCCGCGCAGCCGCACGCAGGTGCGTCCGTACCAGGTCAACTCCATCGGCCGATTCTGGCACAGCCCACTTCACCCCTGATCACCGGCGCGTTTCCCGGCTCCGTCAAAACGGAAGACCGGAGGCGCCTGCCCAATCGGCGCCTCCGGTCGAGGGAGGGAGGAGAGGAACCCCTTCGAACCTCGCCGGATCGAAGGTCTACGTATGAATCGCCTAGACCTCGGCGGTTTAGCGACAGGCGCCAAACGATTAAGAAACGGACATTCGCACCGCGGCCATGAGCCGGCGCCGGCAGGGCACCTGCGGCGGGACGATCGGTCCGAGGCTGGCAGGACGGACGAATGAGGGCCTGCCGCGGCCCGGGCTGGCAGACTGGGGCCGTGACGCCCCATCGCACATCCGGCCGTGCCGCAGTGGCCGCCCTGCTGCTCGTGCTGGTTGCGCTGGCGACGGCCCGCTGCGACGTCGTCGCGGTGCCGACGCCGACCCCGGCACCGACGCCGACCCCGGCACCGACGCCGAGCCCCACGCACGCGTCCACCCCCGGTTCGTTCGCCTCGCCCGTGGATCCGCGGCCGATCTACGAGCGAATCGAGATCCAGGTGGCAGCGCTGCGCGGCCTCGAGGCCAAGCGGCCGGTGAAACGCACGACGATTGATGAGGCCGCCCTGCGGGTGATCCTCAAGGAGATCACCGAGCGCGAGCAGCCCGCCGCCGAAGTCGCGGCGACGGAGCGTCTGTACCGGGGACTTGGCCTGCTGGCGCCCGGCGACTCCCTGGCCGCGATCAGCGAGGAGCTGCTGGGCGACCAGGTCGCCGGGTTCTACCGGACCGACACCCAGGAGCTGTACATCGTCTCGCGCTCCGGGGGCGGCGTCGGCGTGGCCGAGAAGGTCATCTTCGCCCACGAGTTCACCCATGCCCTGCAGGACCAGCACTACCCGCTCGAGCCGATGACGGCGGACGCTGCCACCGAGGGCGACCGGGCACTCGCGCGGTCGTCGCTCATCGAGGGCGATGCCACGCTGCTCATGACGCTCTGGTCCCAGGAGAACCTGAGCTTCGCGGAATTGCTGGCGCTGGTCGGGCTCTCGATCGGGCCCAACCAGGCCGGTCTCGCGGACGTCCCGGCGTTCCTGAGGGACTCGCTGCTCTTCCCGTACCAGGCGGGTCTCCAATTCGCGATGGGCCTCCAGTTGGAGGGAGGATGGCCGGCCGTCAACGCCGCCTTCGCCGATCCGCCCGATTCGACCGAGCAGATCCTTCATCCCGAGAAGTACGCAGACCGCGAAGCCCCCGTCGATGTGGAGCTCCCCGACGACCTGGCCGCCCGGATGGGGCCGGGCTGGACGCTCACGCTCGAGGACACGCTGGGCGAGTTCCAGCTCGCAGCCTGGCTCCGCGCTCACGGCGTCGAGACCGCCGCGGACGCGGCGGCCGGCTGGGGCGGCGATCGCGTGGGGCTGCTCGAGGGGCCGGACGGTCGCTGGGCGATCGCGCTCATGACGGCCTGGGACTCGGCGGCGGATGCCGCGGCGTTCGAAGCGGCCGTGCCGCGCCTGCCCAACTCGCGCGTGGCCGCCGAAGGCGAGGACGTGATCGTCGTGCTCGGCTCCGATGGCGCCGTGCTGGACGCGGCCGTGGCCGCCTCGGGCGCCTGACCTACATCGACTCGGGCGCGGAGATCCCGAGCAGCGCGAGGGCGTTGGCCAGTGTCACCTGGGTTGCCCGGACCAGCGCCAGGCGGGCGCGCGTCCGCTCCGGCTCGTCGGGGTCGATCACGCGGGCGTCGCGGTAGAAGGCGTGGAAGGTGGTGGCGAGGTCGGTGGCGAACGTCGTGACCCCCTGGGTCTCGCGGGCTGCCGCGGCGTCTTCGACCACCTCCGGGAACCGCACGAGCGCTCGGACGAGCGCTGCCTCGGAAGCGCCGGCCAGGGCACCTCGGACGTCGATCGCCCGTTCGAAGCCGTTCTCGGCGGCCTTTCGCAGGATCGATGCGATCCGGGCGTGGGCGTACTGGACGTAGTAGACGGGGTTCTCGTTGGACTGGCGCTTGGCCAACTCGATGTCGAAGTCGATTCCGGTCGTGGGGGCGCGTGATGCGAAGAACCAGCGCGCGGAGTCCACGCCGATCTCCGCGAGCAATTCGTCGAGCGTGATGAACTCGCCGGCGCGCTTGCTCATGGAGGCCTCGACCCCGTCGCGGACGAAGCGCACCCACGCGATCAGGAGCACTTCCACCGCCGCGCGGTCGAAGCCCATCGCCTGGGCCGCGTTCTGGAGCCGCGCCACCGTGCCGTGGTGGTCGGCGCCCCAGATGTAGACGAGGTGGTCGAAGCCGCGGCTGAACTTCTCGGTGACGTAGCCGATGTCGGCCGCGAAATAGGTCGGATCGCCGTTGGACTTGTAGATCACGCGGTCCTTGTCGTCGCCGAAGGCGGTGGAGCGGAACCACGTGGCGCCGCCCTCCTCGTAGACGTGGCCGGACTCGCGCAGGCGCGCCACCGCGCGCGCCACCCAGCCCTCGTCGTGGAGCGAGCTCTCGGTCTTCCAGACGTCGAAGTGCACCCCGAGGTGCGCCAGGCTGGCCTCGATGCCGCGGCGGACCTGCTCCGACGCCCAGCGGCCGACGGTCCACGACGCCGCGTCCGGGTCGCGATCCGCCTCGGCGGCGAGATCCGACGGCAGTGCCGCCACGAGATCGTGGACGTAGGCGCCGCGATAGCCGTCCTCGGGCACCGCCTGGCCCGCCCGGATCGCCACGACCGATGCGCCAAGGTTGCGGACCTGGGCGCCGAAGTCATTGAAGTAGTACTCGCGCGTCGCGTGGTGTCCGCCCGCCTCCAGCACCCGGCACAGCAGGTCTCCGACGAACGCCCCGCGGGCGTTGCCGATGTGGAGCGGCCCAGTGGGGTTGGCCGACACGAACTCCACGTTGGCCTTCAGCGGTTTCGCGGCATGAACGCGGCCCCAACCCGCCGGCTGGTCGAGGACGGCGGCCACGACCGCCTCGAGGGCGGCGTCCGCGAAGCGCAGGTTCACGAAGCCCGGCGGCGCAACCTCCACCGATGCGAAGAGCGTCCCGCCCCCTGGCGCTTCCGCACGCTCCAGTTCCGCAGCGAGGGCGCGGGCGATCTCCAGCGGCGCGCGGCGATACGGCCGCGCGAGCTTCAACCCGAGACTGGTCGCGATGTCTCCGTGGGCCGGGTTCGCCGGCCGCTCGACCTCGATGGCCGGCAGGTCCGTGTCCGGCTTGGTCGGCGGCAGCGCGCCCGACGCGACGGCGCGATCCCAGGCGCCACGGAGGGCGTCCCGCGCAAGGGCGCGGAGCGGGCGATGGGGGATGGCGGTGGTCGTCACCGGGGCAGGCTACAGCGGGAAGCGATCGCCCGGTGCCACCACCGTGACCGGCCCGCCGAAGGCCGCCCGGGCCGCATTGGCAGTTGCTGCCCGGTCGTAGCGCGCCAGGACGTGGGTCAGGAGCACGGCGGATGCGCCGCCGGCGCGCGCGACGCGCCCGACGGCCGGGCCGTCGAGGTGAATGCGCTGCTCCGGAACCGGGCCCGGGCCGAAGGAGGCCTCGGACAGCACCACGTCGCCTGGGCGGATGAGCTGGAGCAGGTCCTCGGCCTGCCCGCAGTCGCCGGAGTAGACGACGCCCGGACCGGACCCGCCCGCCAGTGAGACCCGGTAGCCGTAGCTCTCTTCGGTGTGGGTCACGAGCGCGGCCTCCAGGCGGAACGGGCCGAGGTCGCGGATGCCCGGTCCGTCCGTGGGTTCGACGTCGAGCGCGGCCGCGGTCCAGCCCGGTTCGGCGTGCAGCGCGTCGAGCCGGTCCGCGAGGCCGGCCGGCGCGATCACCCGGCCGCGGCGGCGCGGCTCCAGCTCGTAGCGCAGGTAGTGGCGCAGGGGGATCAGGTCGATGTGATGGTCGGGGTGGAGGTGGCTGATGGCTGTGGCGAGCAGGCGACTCGGCTCGATTTCGCGCGCGAGGGCGGAGAACGCCCCGTGGCCGAGGTCAAGCAGGATGGCGTCGTCGCCCTCGCGGACGAGGTACGCGGCGCCGACTGCACCGGGCAGGTGCGAGTACGAGGGGCCGGCGCCCAGGATCACGAGCTCCATCAGCCGCCCCTCCCTGCGCTCGCTCTCTCGACGAATCGTTCCGGGATCCCGACGGTGACGGGATCCCGGCCGCGCCGGAAGGCGAGAACGCGGAAACCAGCCGACGCAGCGATGCGGTAGCCCTCGTCGAGACCGAACGCGAACCAATCCGGTCGATGGGCGTCAGAGCCGGTCGTCAGCCGTGTCCCGCCCAGATCGCGGTAGAGCGCCACGATCGATTCCGCGGGGTACGTCTCCAGGGGAGCCTGCCGCAGGCCGCTCACGTTGACCTCGAGCGCCGTGCCCGTCTCGACGAGCGCCCGCAGGATCGGCTCGTACAGCTCCGGGGCGGCGGCCAATTCCGACGGGGGGACGTGGGCAGCGAGGTAGCGCTTCACGAAGTCCAGGTGGCCGAGGGTGTCGAAGAGTCCGCTGCGGGCGGCCCCCTCCACGTCGTCGAAGTAGGGCGCCAGCACCTCTGCCAGTGGCCTGCCCGACACGAACGAGCCGACTCGGTCAGTCCCGTATGGGGAGAGCGGCCCGATGTGCACCGAGCCGATCGTGAAGTCGTAGCGGTGGCGGCGCAGGTGGTCGCGCACGGCGTCCTCGTAGCGCCGTTCATACGTCAGCTCGCAGCCGAACCGGATGGCAAGGCCCTGCGAGGCCCACCGTTCCGCGGCGTCGCGTGCGACGCGCTCGCGGTCGGCGTAGGACGCGTAGTCGTAGGCCGGGTAGCGCGGGTCGAAATCGACGTGGTCCGTGATCGCGATCTCGGTGATGCCACGCTCCACCGCCTGGTCGGCGTAGACGTCGATCGGGACGTCGCTGTCGGGCGAGAGGTCGGTATGCAGGTGGCTGTCGAGCGGCAGGTCGGAGGCCTGGCCGAACGCGGACGCCGCCACTGGAACGGGATCGGGCCTAACCGGCCAACACCCCGAGATGGTGGCCCACCTTGTCGAAGGCCGTCAGCGCTCGATCGAGCTGGTCGTCGCTGTGGGCGGCGGACACGATGGTCCGGATGCGCGCCTTGTCGATGGCCACGGTCGGGAAGACCACGGACGTGCCGAACACGCCGGCCTCGAACAGGGCCTGGCTGAACCGCTGCGTCAGGCCCGAATCGCCAAGCATGACTGGCGTGATCGGCGTCTCCGAGTGGCCCGTGTCGAACCCGAGGCGCGTCAGCTCCGCCTTGAACCGGCGGGTGCTGGACCACAGGCGATCGATCAGCTCGGGCTCGTCCTGCATGATCCGGATCGCCTCGCGACAGGCCTCGACCACGGCCGGCGGGTGAGACGTGGAGAACAGGAACGGCCGGCCGCGCTGGATCAGGATCTCGCGCAGGGCCTGCGAGCCCGCGACGTAGCCGCCGAGGACGCCCACGGCCTTCGAGAGTGTTCCGACCTGGATCGCGACGCGTCCGTCCAGGCCGAAGTGGTTGACGCTGCCTCGGCCGGCCTTGCCAAGCACACCCGACGAGTGCGCGTCGTCCACGTAGACCGCGACGTTGTCGTACTCCTCGGCCGCCTCGACGATCTCGGGCAGCGGGGCGATGTCGCCGTCCATGGAGAACACGCCGTCGGTCACGATCAGGATCAGGCGGTACGGCCCCCAGCCGTCGGCCCGGCCCTTGTCGGCGGCATCGCGCAGCAGCTCGCGGAGGGCCGCGACGTCCTTGTGCGGGAATACCTTGCGCGGCGCCTTGGACAGGCGCATGCCGTCGATGATCGAGGCGTGGTTGAGGGAGTCCGACAGGATCAGATCCTGCTCCGCGGTGACCGCCGGGATCACGCCCGTGTTGCACGTGAAACCGGACTGGAAGGTGAGCACCGCCTCGGTGTGCTTGAACTCGGCCAGCTCGTCCTCGAGCGCCTCGTGCATCGACATCGTGCCGATGATCGAGCGGACCGCGCCCGACCCGGCCCCGAACTCGCGCACGCCGCGCAGGGCGGCCTCCTTCATGCGCGGGTGGTGGGTCAGGCCCAGGTAGTCGTTCGACGAGAGGTTGATGACGTGGCGCCCGTCCAGATCGATCTCCGGGCCCTGCTGGGTGGACATCACCCGCAGCGGCCGGAACAGGTTCTGGCGCTTGAGGTCGGCGATTTCGTCGGCGAGGAAGCCCAGCGGGTCGCGCGAGCCGGATGTGCGGGAGACCGTCGGGCGGGTGGCGGTGTCCATGTCCTCTATGCCTCCTGGGGCAGCAGCACGACCGTTCCGGCGCGACCGCCGGCGAGCATTCGCCGGACGGACATCAGCTCGAGGCTGGACTGGCGGCGGGGCTTGGCGCGGGCGATTCCGTCCCGAACGTGACGCTCGGCGTGGTGGTCGGCGTGGGTGGTGCGCACTGGCGCTCGGGGTTGTTCCGCTCCCCATAGAGGTCCCAGAACTCCAGCATCTTCGGGATGTCCAGCTCGTCGAGCAGCAGGGTCCGGTTCCAGATCACGGCTGCGAACTTCGTCTTCATGGTGTCGAAGCGCGCGATCACCGGGCTGATCACCCCGCCCTGAATCTTGCACACCGGACTGGCGGGGAAGTTCGAGGCCAGCGCGCGCAGCTTGTCCAGATCGGCGTCGGTGCAGCTGCCGGTTGTGGCGCAGCTGTAGAGAATCACCATGCTGCCGTGCTCGAGGTTGTGGATCCAGCCCTGCGGCTCGGTGGCGCTGTCGGGTGGGTAGAAGCGAGGCGCGATGGGGCCGCGCCCGGCGATGTTGTAGTGCGGGCCCGAACCGGGCGGGCAGTACGTATACCGCGCCTGCGTGCCCGGATTGACATGGGAACGGCCCATATCGGGGATGACCTGGCCAAGGTCCGGCGGCTCCGAGCCCGACGGCGAGGGGGCGGGAGCGGCCGGGTCGAGCTGGCTCGAACACGCGTATGCCGAGCTGCTGGAGCCGAGGAAGACGAAGGCCCCGAACAGGAGCAGGCCACCGACGATTCCGCCGCCGACGATCAGCGAGCGGTAACGATCGAAGAACGAGCGCTGATACGTCCGCTGCCTCGGGCGGCGACCTGCCCGGCTGCCGGCCGTCCCGGCCGCGACCTCGGCTCGCGATCCGGCGATCCCGGCCGGGGTAGCGCCTGCGGGTCGTGTGTGCGTCGAGGAGGAGGCCCCGCCTTCTCGGGCGCTCGATCCCGGGCCTTCGGCGGCGAACTCCTCCGCGAGTGGCTCAGGGGCGGCCGGACGGGCGGCGACAGGCAACGCGCCCGGGCTGCCGGGGCGTGCCGCGCTCAGGCTGCGATCTCGACCTGCCGGCGGCGTCATGCGCCGGGTTCGTTTGCTCACGGTGTGCCTCCACGACGGTTCGGCCGGCCCGATCGGGGCGGCCGCCACGGTTCCGCGCGTCCGCGCGGCCCCGCGGTCAGGGTTCGTTCAGATAGGCCCGGACGTTCGGGCGGGTGAGGCCGACGAACAGGAGGACGCCCAGGACCAGCACGACGATTGCCGCTGGCGCCATGGGGCTGATCGCCAGTAACGGGACGGCGGGGATCGTCAGGCTGGCCAGGCCGAGCGCGAATGCCCGACCGGCCTCCTTGCGCTGCAGGACCAGCGTGATCGTGAAGATGGTGTAGGCGAGAAGGGCCATCACCACGATCCCCGGCAGGCTCACGGGTGCGCTGATCGCCAGGTCGACGACATAGCGCAGAGACAGACCCACGCCGACCAGCACCAGCGCCGCGTACGCCAGAAACAGGCGCACTCCGTTCGGCATGCGCCTGACGCTCGATTCCACGCCGAGATTGTGCCATGCAACGTCGGTCGGCCTCGCGCCCGGTGCCCGGTGGGCACCGCAGGGCGGAGGTCCCGAGGGGTGTCCGACCTTGCCCCGAGCGGCCCGGCCGTCCTCGGCGGCCGGGATGGGGCCGGGTTGCGTGCGGCCTATACTCGGGCCCCGGTGGCAGACGTCCCTCTCCAGCTCGCGCCAGGAGATGCCGTGCGTCTCTCATCCGCGCTCGACCGCGAGGGCAAGATCCCCCGGGCATTCGAGGCACTGGGTCCCGTGGCCGGTCGCGATGTCGTGCTCGTCGACGCTGGCGGTGGGATGCGTGCCCGCCAGCTCGCGGAGCTGGGCGCCCGGCTGACGCTGCTCGAGCGCGACGGCCCGCGCGTCGCGGCCCTCCGAGCCGACGTGGCCGATCTGACCGGCGTGACAATCGCCGAGGGCTCATTCGCGCGAACCAACCTGCCCGACAGCTCCGCGGACATCGTGATCAGCTGCTGGTCGGCATTCCGCGACGACCTCCCGGGCGAGCTCGGTGAGGCGGAGCGGATCCTGCGGCCCGGCGGTCGCCTGCTGGTGCTCCACGACTACGGTCGCGACGATGTGTCGCGGCTGCGCGGGCCGGACCTGCCGGAGTACGGCGCCTGGAGCCGCCGGGACGGGTGGTTTCTCCAGCACGGCTTCAAGGTCCGGGTCCTTCACTGCTGGTGGACGTTCGAGACTGTCGAAGATGCGCAGGCCTTCCTCGGCGACGCATTCGGGGCCGTCGGGCGCGAGGTCGGCGCCGGACTGCGCCGGCCGCGGCTCTCCTACAACGTTGCGATCTATCACCGTACGCGCGGCGGTGCGGACGCGTCCGAGGCGGCGTAGGCCGGCCGAGCGAGGGTTGCTGGTACGCTCGGCGCTCATGGCTGCGCGCGGGCGAGACGAGCCGTACGAGGGGTACCAGGGGTACGACGTCCGCGATCCCGGCAGGTCCGAGATCGTCAACGAGTTCGGCGACCCGGTCGCTCAAGACCGAGTCGATCTGCGCGATCTCGTGCGCAGCGGTCGCCGGACGCGCCGCCGGCGCGGCCTGCACCTGGGGCCAGTCGCAGTCACCCCGACGCGGGTGACCCTGCTCATCGCGCTGGTCGGGTCGGTCGGGTTCCTGGGTTATGCGATCACGGTTCGCGACCCCAGCCAGATCCCGCTGCTCGCATCGGGCGCAGCGGTCCTCGGGATCGTCTTCGCGGCGCTCGCGCTCGCGGGGGCAATCAGCGCCGTGCGGGCCGGGCAGGAAGGCGCCGGTGGCCGCTCATTCGCGATGGCCCTGGGCGGAGGGGTCGCCGGTGTCATCGCGTTCGGCTGTTTCGGTGCCGCGATCGTGCTCGCGCTGGTGTGGCGCCGCTGAGGGACCTGCGCGCCGCGGCGGCCGGCGCCGTGGTACCCCCAACCGGATTCGAACCGGTGATCTCCACCTTGAAAGGGTGGCGTCCTAGGCCTCTAGACGATGGGGGCCCGGTCGGGGAGTGTAGCCCACGACCGGCCCTCGGGCCCTCGGGCGCCGCCGCGCGAGTGGCGGCGATCCGCTAGCATCGGCGATCGATGGACCTCATGGGCGTGCGCATCAACACGATCGTCAGCGACAACGTCGCGATCCGCTGCGCCGGCTGCAACGAGCTGATCCACGGCACACCGTGGCGCGTGAACGTCCTCGATATCGTGGCACCGGAGTCCGCCGCGCCGTGGACCTCCGAGGCGGCCATCAATCCCGGTCCGTTCCAGTTCCACCCAGACCCGGATCACGTTCGGAGCTGGATGGCGCGACGCGGCTGGTTCTTCTGCCGGCGGGGCGAGGTGCGCGAGATCATGCGCCCGGTGCCGTTGCCCGGCGAGCGCTGGGGCCTGTGTGACGGCCTCCATCGCGATCAGCACGAGTTCGTTCCGGCCTGATCCCGGGCCCCCGCCGGCTCTGCCCCAGAAGACGCATGAACCTCGACCTGATCCTCCCGGCAGCAACCGCCATCCTGGCCTTCGCCTTCGCGGCTGCCCTGTTCGACCAGTGGCTGGAGCGGCGGCGAACCTTCCAATCGGTATGGGGCATCGGGATGGTGTTCTTCGGCGTCGCCTCCGGCTCTGAGGCCCTTGCCGCGGCATTCGGCTGGAACGAGATCCTGTATCGCACGTGGTACCTGACCGGAGCGGTCTGGACGGCTGGCTGGCTGGGATTGGGCACCGCGTTCCTGCTCGGCCGCACTCGGTTCGGGTATGCGTTCGCGCTCTGCCTGTTTTTCGCGGGCCTCTTCACCTTCCTCGTCCGGAACCGCCCGGAATACGCCGAGGCGGGCGCGATGCCCTTCCTCTACTTCGTTGCCGCGGGCGTGCTCGCGCTTGCGGTGGCCATCGAGACCTACTTCCAGAACGAGCGCTGGCCGATGCTGGCTGCGGCGGCCGTCATCGGCGCGACGGGGCTGAGTGTCCTGCTCATGCTCACGACGACGTCGCCGGCGCCCGGCTACGCCCTCGATGAGCGGACGGGCATGCCAGTGGGCACGCTCTTTCCGCCAGTGCTGCGGCTGCTCACGCCCTTCCTCAACATCAGCGGCGCGTTTGCACTGATCCTGGGCGCCGTGTTTTCGGCCTACGTGTTCATGCCCAAGCGGCGCGTTCTGGCGTACTCGCTGGACCCGAACCAGCCGGGCGACCAGTTCCTGTTCAACCTGCTCATCGCGCCGGTGGCCATCGTCGTGAACCTGGTCGCATCCCTGCCGGGGGCAGTCGGCCAGGTGATCGCGGGTCGCATCCACAGCCGCGTGCCGGCCACGCTGTTGATCGCCCTGGGCGCCTTCATCCCCACCGTCACCGACTCTCTGAACCGCCTCGGCTCCACCGAGCTGTTCCAGCTGGGCAAGTTCCTGGGCGTTGTCTTTCTGTTCCTCGGATTCCTGGTTTCCAGCGAAGTGTTCCGCGAGTTCCGCGTGCCGTTCACGCACATCCGGCTGTGGCGCCGCGCTGAGGAGGCGCTGCCGCCCGACGCCCGCGACGGAGCGGCGCCGAGCAAGGCGTAGGCCCTCGCGGGGCACGCCCCGCGACCCCGGCCACCGCACTGGACGCCGCGCCGTGGCGTCCGCCACGCGACTGCGTCCACCGCTGGCGCCACGCCGCGTGCACCACGCCCTCCGGCCGGGGCACCACGCCCTCCCGTGCACCCCATGCACGTACGGACCGCAACGTCGTCGATTCGTGCACCGCATGTACGATCCGTCGTCGTTCGGGGCCGGAACGGCGCCCATGCGCGGCATTCCGGGCAGGTGATGCACGAACTGGCGAACCTGCGGCTGGTACGTGCACCACGTGCACGAACAGGGGCGTGCCACGCCCGGCCGGCCGCCGGGACGGCGGCCGGCCGGCTCGCGCCAGGGGCGCGGCGGGCACCTCCCGCGATTCCGGCCTCGGGGCCGGGGTTCGGGGCGTGCCCCGAAGCGTGGCGCTGCGGAACTCCGCGGGCAGCCGTGGGTCATCGAACAGCGCGAAGGTCCGGCAGAGCAGCAGTCTGCGCGTCGATCCGGCCGGCCGCGATCGCGCCGTCGATGAGGCCGACGCTTGATGGGCGGCCGGGCGTCAGGGCCGGTGAGTCCGTCGGGCCCGGTGTGTCCATCGGGCCTGCGCTCGCGAGCGGAGTCGCTGGCGTCGCAGCCTGGGTCGTCGGCGCAGCGGTCAGGGCCGGTGCGGTCGGCGTCGTGGTCGCATCGTGCCGCATGCGCTCAGCATGAGGGCGACCGTCCCGAGTGTGAGCAGCGAGCGCGTGCTCTGACCTCTGGCGCGGTCGGCGCCCCGGGTCGCTCCTACTCAGCCTGCGGGGACGCCTCGCCGCTCACCCTACACACGTTGCGCAACTCCCCGATCCGCTCGATGCGGATGATCATCTCGTCGCCGTCGCGCAGGAGGCGGGGCGGCTTCTTGTACACACCGACGCCGGCCGGCGTGCCCGTGGCGATGAGGTCGCCGGGCTCCAGGGTGAACGCCCGCGAGCAGTGGGCGATCAGCGTCCGCACCCCGAAGAACATGTTGGCCGTCGTTGATGACTGGAGCGCCTCGCCGTTGACGATCGCCTCGATGCGCAGCGTCTGCGGATCCGGGATCTCGTCCGCGGTGACGATCCACGGCCCGACCGGGCAGAAGGTGTCCAGCGACTTGCCGCGGATCCACTGGCCGTCGCCGAACTGGAGGTCGCGCGCCGACACGTCGTTGATGCACGTGTAGCCGAAGACGTGGTCCAGGGCGTCCGCCTCGGACACGTTGCGCGCCCGGCGCCCGATGACCACGCCCAGCTCCGCCTCGTAGTCCACCCGGTCGGTGAGTCCGCGGTCCCAGGTCACGTCGTCGCCGGGGCCCACGATGGTGGATGGGAACTTGGCGAAGATCAGCGGCGCGGTCGGGGTGGGCACGCCACCTTCGGCGGCGTGGTCGGCGTAGTTGAGGCCGATCGCCACGATCTTGGACGGGTCGGGCACGGGCGCGAGCAGCCGGACCGAGGCCAGCGGGCGCCAGGTCACCGCCGAGACCTGGGCACCGAGCGTGTGCAGACCGGCCGAGCCGACGTGGTTCGCCAGCTTTCGCATCGATCCGGCGCCCTCGAGGACGCCGACCGCCGGGCCGGACGCGCCCTCGCGCACGGCAGCAACGCGGGCCACCCCATCCACCTCGACCGTGGCCAACCGCATGACGTCCCCCAGCGCTCCAGGCCGCCGCAGGCGCGGCTTCTCGACCGATACTGTCGCAGACGAACGAGGAGGGAGAAGGCGCCGCATGCAGGTGATGACCGTCACGGGGCCGGTGAGCGGCGACCAGCTGGGGGTCGTGCTGCCGCACGAGCACATCTTCTTCAACCACATGAAGGAGTACCGCGGCGACGGGCTGATGGAGGACGAGGAGCTCGCGGTGCTGGAGGTCCGGGCTGCGGTCGACGCCGGCGTCCGCACCATCGTGGACACCACCAACCGTGACATCGGGCGTCAGCCGGAGAAGACCCGCCGGGTGGCGCAGCGCCTGGGCATCAACGTCGTGCTGGGCTCGGGCTGGTACCGCCACCCGTTCATCGACACCGCCTGGTTCGACTCCCGTTCGACGGACGGCGTGGCGGACGACATCGTCCATGACCTCGAGGTGGGCATCGGCGGCACCGACGTGCGGGCGGGGATCATCGGCGAGATCGGCTGCGACCGGGTCATCACGTCGCACGAGGAGCGCTCGTTCCGGGCGGCGGCGCGCGCACACCTGCGGACCGGCGTGACCATCTCCACGCACGCCGCCCGCTGGCCGGTGGGCCTGGACCAGCTGGACATCCTGGAGCAGGAGGGCGTGGATCCCCGGCGAGTGATCGTCGGCCACAGCGACATGTTCCAGACCACGGACTACCAGGCGGCGCTCGCCCGGCGGGGTGCGTGGGTCCAGTTCGACTGCGTGGACATGCAGTCCGACTACGATGTCGCCCGCGAGATCGGGTACATCGAGAACGCCGCGCGAGAGGGATACCTGGACCGGATCCTGTTGTCGCAGGACATCTGCCAGCGCAGCCAGTTCAAGGTGTATGGCGGCATCGGCTACGACGTGATGTTCACGCGGTTCTTCCCATTGCTGCGCAAGGCGGGCATCAGCGAGGAGCAGATCCGGCTGATGACGGTGGAGAACCCGCGGCGAGCCCTCACAGGGGACGACCGATGAGCACGGCGAGCGCGAGCCTCACGGGGGAGGACTGACCATGGGCGCTGGACCCGAAGACCTGCTCCTGCGCGGGGCGACCGTCATCGACGGGACCGGGGCAGTGCCGAGCCCGCGTACGTCCGTCCTGATCGAGGGCTCCCGGATCGTCGCGGTGGGTGCCCGGGCGGACGCGCTGGCAGCCGACTCACCTGGCCTGCGCCACGTGGACCTGCCCGCGAGTGCGTCCATCGTGCCGGGCCTGATCGACCTCCACGTGCACTCCACGTTCCCCTCGGAGCAGGGCGTCTACCTGTCGCACGGGGTGACCAGCGTCCGCTACGCCGGGATCGACCTGCCCGCGTGGCGAACCATCCGCGACCGGGTGGCCGCCGACGATCCTCCGGGGCCGCGCCAGTTCAACCTCGGGCCGATGATCGACCGAGCGCCACCGTCATGGCCGCAATGGTCTTCACCGATCGACTCGCTCGACGACGCGGCGCGAACGGCCGCCCGCTTCCTCGACGACGAGCACACCGACGGCCTGATCGCCGTGCAGCAGCTGCGCCCGCCGGACCTGCGCGCGGCGGTGGAGACGGCGCACGAGCGGGGAAAGCCGGTGACGGGCCAGCTCTGGTGGACGTCCGCGGCCGAGGCCGCCGAGATCGGCATTGACCAGCTGGACAACACGACGCGCATTGCGGCGAGCAGCGAGATCACCGGCGATCGGCTCTTCAGCTACCGCTCCGTGTCCGAGCGGATGACGCTGCTGACGAACTTGTGGCTGACGGTCGACTGGGATGCGACCGACCGGATGATCGAGGCCATGGTCCGCGCCGATGTCGCCTACGGTCCGACGTTCGTGGTCTTCGAGCAGCAGGCCGGAATCCATCCCGAGACCCTCGATGGGGACCCCGCCTTCGACACGGCCTACGGCGCAGCGGAGACCGCTGCCTGGGGGGCCTTCATTCACCACATCGTGAACGTCTGGACCAAGGAGGACCGGGCGCGGTTTCGGCGCTCGATCGAGGTCCGGCTCGAGTGGATCCGTCGGTTCCACGCGGCGGGCGGCCGCCTGGTGGTCGGGACCGACATGCAGTACGGCGGCATCGCGATCCACCGCGAGCTGGCGATCCTGGCCGAGGTGGGCCTGACGAACGTGCAGGCCATCGCGGCCGCGACCGGCGAGGCTGCCCGCGTCATGCGTCGCGACGACCTCGGGGTGATCGCCGCCGGGCGCTTCGCGGACCTGGTGGTGGTTGACGGCGACCCGAGCGTCGACCTCGGCGCGCTGCGCCGGATCCGAGCCGTCATGCGGGGCGGGCAGGTGGTGCACGGTGCCCTCTGACGCCATCGGGGCACTCAGCGCGGACGCGATCCGGGCCGCCCATCACGCGGTCCCGCCCGAGTTCCGGGACTCCCCGCAGTTCGTCTCCGACGGGCTGGGCGACCGGGCGGGGACGCGGGTCATCGTCAAGGTGGAAAGCGTCAACCCGATCCGCTCCTTCAAGGGCCGTGGGACCTGGCTGGCGGTTGGGGAGCTGCTCCGGACACGCGAGGTCTCACCGGCGCACGGCGTGGCCACGGTCTCCACCGGCAACTTCGGCCAGGGCGTGGCGTACGCCGCCCGCGGCCATGGCATCCCGGCGGCTGTGGTCCTTCCGGAGGGCGCGAACCCCCACAAAGTGGCGGCGATCCGCCGTTTGGGCGCGCGCATCGTGGAGGTGCCTCGGGGCGAGGACGCCGAAGCCGCGCTCGCGGGTCTCGCCGCCGAGGGCTGGACGATCCTGCGCGACGGCCACGACGACCGGATCGCGATCGGGGCCGGAACGCTTGCGCTGGAGGTCACCGATGGAATCGGCCGCGACGGCGGGCTGCCGCCGATCGCCGCCGCGTTCGTGCCGGTCGGGGACGGCTCGCTCATCGCGGGTGTTGGCGTCTGGCTCCGGGCGCACGCCCCGCGTGCGCGCGTGATCGGCGTCCAGGTGCAGTCGTCGCCGGCCATGGCGCTCTCCTGGCGCACCGGCCGCGTGGAGATCGTCTCGCCGGAGCCTTCGCGCGCTGACGGCCTTGCGTCCGGGACGGGCAACGCGGACCTCCTGCCGCTGCTCCGCCGCGTCGTGGATGATTTCGTGCTCGTGCCCGAGGAGGGCCTGCTGGACGCCCAGCGCGAACTCCACGCCGCTCTCGGCATCACGGCGGAGGCATCGGCGGCGGCCAGCTGGTCGGCGGCGATGTCGGCCTCAGACACCGGGCCGGGCGCGCGCCTCGTCATCGTCACCGGCAGCAACTCGTGGCCGGGCGACTTCGGGGAGCTGGAAGTCGCCTCGAAGTGAGGCTCGGCATCTCCATCTGGAGCCAGGGCGCCACGTGGGCGTCCATGCGCGAGACGGCACAGCTGGTGGACCGCCTCGGTTACGACCACCTGTGGACGTTCGACCACCTGCTGCCGAACCTCGGCGACCCCGAGGCGCCGGTCCACGAAGGCTGGCTGACGCTGGCGGCCTGGGCGGAGGCGACCACCCACCCCAACCTCGGGTTGATGGTCGGCGCCAACACGTTCCGCAACCCGGCCCTCGTGGCGAAGATGGCGGTGACCCTGGACCACGCGAGCGGCGGGCGGGCGATGCTGGGCCTGGGTTCGGCGTGGTTCGAGCTGGAGCACCGGGCGTACGGCATGGACTTCGGGCGCGGCTTCGGCGAACGCGGCCGGTGGCTGGCCGAGGCGCTGGAGATCATCGCCCCGCTGTTGCGCGGCGAGCGCGTCACCCACCACGGTCCGCACTACCGGACCGAAGGGCTGCGCCTGAACCCGCCGCCGGTCCAGGCCCACCTGCCGATCGTGGTGGGCGGGCACGGCCTGACGACGCTGCCGGCAGCAGCCCGCTTCGCGGACGTCTGGAGCGTCTACCCCGAACCGGACGACCTGCTGCGCGAGCGGTTCGCCCTCCTGCGCGAGATGGCGGCCGCCGCCGGTCGCGAGCCCGCGGCCCTCGAGGGAGCCATCAGCACGAAGATCGTGATCCGCGACGATCCCGCCGAAGCCGAGCGGGTGTGGCGCGCACTCCTCCGGGCGCAGTCGATGGAGGACTACCGTCGCGAGCCCTGGCTGGGCCCGCCGGCCGCCATCGCCGAGCGGATCGCCCACTACCGCGCGCTGGGCTTCGGCATCCTGGTCGTCGACCAGCTGGCGCCGTTCGACCGGGAGACGATCGAGCGGCTCGCGACGGAGGTTCGCCCGCTACTGGGTGCCTGAAGGCAGCGCGGGCTCGTGGAACAACCGGCCGCCGAGCGGAGCATCGCCGGTCACGTTTGCCAGGCGCGCCACCGCCCACATCGTCGCCTGAATGGCCGTCACCACCGGCTTGCCCGTCTGCGCCTCGAGCGGCTCGATCGCCTCGAGAGTCCGCACCGCCGTGCACGGGATGAAGAACGCGTCGATCTCCGGGCCGTCGAGCGCCGCGCCCGCCTCGACCAGCTCGATCGGGTCCATGCGCGCCAGCGCCTGGCTGACGTCGCCGTGTTCCATGCGCGTCTCGGGCTTGCCGATGCGCGCGATCGCCACGCCCTGCGGCTCGAAGAACGGCGCGATCCGGGCGTCCACGGCGTCGGGGTAGACCGACACGACGGCGACGCGCGAGGCGCCCAGCACGCGGAACGCGGCGAGCACCGCGGTGGAGGTCACGATGGTGGGCACGCGCAGGAAGCGCCGGATCCGGTCCGCGATCTCCGTGTCGCCGCCGGGGCCGCGGACGAAGCTGATCGACGTGTCCACGTACGCGGCCGCGACCGGGTTCACGGCCCGGAGCCGGTCCGCGGCCACTTCCAGGTCCGACGACTCCGCCAGCGCGACCAGGTGCTCCACCGCCTCCGCCACCTGCGAGAGCGACTGGTCCGCGCCGCTGGTCCGGCTCACGAACGGGATCGCCGCGGGCGCCAGCAGCCGCCAGAACTCGTCGTCCACCTGGCAGTCACCGGGTACCACCAGGGCGATCGGCCGTGCCTCGCGCCAGTCCGCCCGTGTCCAGTCGTCCACCGCCGCCCGCCTTCCTGATCTACGCTGATGACCTTCCGCCCGTCTTCGAGGAGTTTGACCGTGTCCGACGCGCTCCGGCTTGGCTTCCTGTACCCCGACCACTCTGCCGAGGACGATTACCCGCGGATCGCGGCCATGCTCCAGCCGCCGATCGAGGCGATCGTGGTCCACACCAGCATCGGCGAGGATGCCCACCGGGCGGATGCGCTCATGGACACGGGCGCCATCTGGCGCCTGCTCGATGGCGCGGAGCAGTTGCGGCCCCACAAGCCTGCCGCCGCGATGTGGGCCTGCACCAGCGGCTCGTTCGTGTTCGGCCTGGAGGGCGCCACGGCCCAGGCGAAGGCCATCGAGGACTCGCTGGGGGTCCCCGTCTCGTCCACCTCGCTGGCGTTCGTGTCGGCCGCGCGGGCGCTCGGCCTCAAGCGCGTCGCGATCGCTGCCACCTACCCCGACGACATCGCGCAGCTGTTCCAGCAGCTGCTGGCGGACTCCGGGATCGCGACCGTCAGCCGCGGCGCGCTGGAGATCATCACGGGCGTCGAAGTGGGCACCGTCGAGAAGGATCGCGTGCTTGCCCACGCGCGCGCACACGATCATCCGGACGCCGAGGCGATCCTGATGCCCGACACGGCGCTCCACACCGTCGCGTTCCTGGAGGAGCTGGAAGCGGCCACGGGCAAGACCGTGCTGACCGCCAACCAGGTCACGGTCTGGGAGGCGATGCGCCTCGCCGGCCGCGTCACCCCGCAGCGTGGTCTGGGGCGCCTGTTCCGCGAAGGCTCAGCGGTCGCCGCGTCCGCGTAGCGGCATGATTCGCGGGGCATTCCCGGGGCCCCGGCGGGCGCTGGCGGCTCCGCTGCCCCTCACCCAACTGCATCCGGTATCGACCCGGTGCGTATTCTCGGGGCTTCGGCCGGGTCATCGCCCCGCGCGTGCCCGGCGGTGGCATCGTTCCGTGGGCGCAGATGCGTCCGGTCGATTTCCGGTGTCGGATGGCGTGATGCAGGGCGTCCGCAATCTGCCTCCCCGACCGATGTGCTCGCGCAAGCGCCGGACGGATCAGCCGCGTCGATACGCCCGCCGGCACGGGCCGCGCCGTTACGCCGGGGCCGCTCCTGTGCGCAGCCGCGCCCCCGGCCCGGACCAGTGGCCCCCCAGGCCGATCAGCGTGAGCGCGTGCCACGCGGTCACCTGGTTCGCGGCGAGGACCGGCTTGCCCAGCTGCGCCTCGATGGCGTCCAGGTGGTGGGCCAGGCGCTGACCGGTGCAGCTGATGAACACCGTGTCCGCCTCGGGCCGGTCCGCGCGGCGGGCGGCGCCCAGGATGTCCTCCTGGGCCACGATCGAGTGGTCCAGCGGCAGGTTGAGCGCCACGCTGTTGACCACCTCGAAGCCGTGGGCGGTCAGGAACTCGACCAGCTTCTGCTCCACGTCCGGCATATAGGGCGATGCCACCGCCACCCGGCGCGCCCCGATCTGGCGCAGGCCGGCGACCATGGCGGTGCTGGTGGTGGTCGCGGGCAGGCCGGTCTTCTCGGTCACGCGGCGCGAGATGTCCTCGTCACCGCCCAGGCCGCGCACGAACGACACCGTGGTGCAGAAGTAGCCGATCACGTCGGGCGACTTGCGGACGAGGAGCCGGCGGGCCGCTTCCTCGATGTCGCCATTCTCGGCCAGGTGGACGCCCAGGCCCACGGTGTTGGTGCGGTTGGGACACGGCGTCGCGGCCGCTTCGAGCGACACCCCCGGCGGCATGTAGGTCCGGAAGTCCGCTGTCAGCGCCGCGGCGTCGTCCTGGACCCAGGCGTCATCGGGAAACACCGCCCCCACGACCGGTGCGCGCTCGCTCATGGATCGCTACCTCTCGATGTGCTCGTGATGGTCGCGCTGACGATACGGCGGCTGGGGTACCGCCCGGTATGGGCGCTCGTGTGCTCGTGGAGGTCGCGCCGAGCGTGCGCCGGGCGATACGGCACCGTCCGGCGGCCGGCTGGCAGCGCCACTGAGCGCGCGGCGCCCCTCCAATGGCCGGCCTTGCGGGCCGCGTGACCACCAGGAGCACAGGGCGGAGG
>VGPE01000004.1 GCA_016875645.1 Chloroflexota bacterium | reverse complement strand
GGGCGGCGGCGCGCTGCCGGGCGAGGTGCTGCCGTCGGTGGCGATCGCACTCGCGCCCGGCCGGCCCGAGCGGATCCTGGACGAGCTCCGGGCCGGCCGCCCGCCGATCGTCGGGCGCATTGCGGGCGGGCGCGTGCTCCTCGACCTGCGAACGGTCGATCCGCGCGACGACGCGGCGCTGGCCGGTGCCGTCCGGGCGGTCCTCGCGACTGTCGGCACCCCCGCCGGCTGATCGCTGTGGCGCTCGTCGTCGGCACGGCCGGCCACATCGACCACGGGAAGACGACGCTGCTCCATGCACTGACGGGCATTGATGCCGACCAGCTGCCCGAGGAGCAGCGGCGCGGCATGACGATCGACGTGGGCTATGCGCACCTCGATCTGCCCGACGGCGGGTCGATCGACTTCGTGGACGTGCCGGGCCACGATCGGCTCATCGGCAACATGCTGGTGGGCGCCGGCGAGATCGACGCGGCGCTGCTGGTCGTTGCAGCCGACGACGGCCCGCGTCCCCAGACGCTCGAGCACCTCGAACTGCTCGACTCGCTCGGCATCGCCGCCGGAATCGCCGCGATCACGAAGGCCGACCTGGTTGACGACGAAGCCCTCGCGTCGCGCATTGCGGAGGCCGGCCGGCTGCTGGCACGGACGTCGCTCGCCGGGGCACCGGTGCTCGCCGTCTCGGCGACCACCCGGCGAGGGCTGGACGCGCTGCGCAACCGCCTGGTCGCGCTCGCGGAGACGGCGCCCGTGGCCGAAGTGGTCCGCGGCGGCCGCACCCGCCTTGCCGTCGATCGGGCCTTCGCAGTCCGCGGCCGGGGTGTCGTGGTCACGGGCAGCCTGCGCGGCGGGGCCGTGGAGCGCAACGAAACGCTCCGCCTCGAGCCGGATGGGCGTGAGGTCCGCGTGCGCGAGGTCCAGGTCCACGGTGCGCGCGTGGACCGTGCATCGGCCGGCCGGGTCGCGCTCAACCTCGCTGCCATCGATGCCTCCGATCTGCGGCGCGGCCAGGTGCTGGCGGCGCGAGATGTCGTCGTCGCGACCCGCCGCCTGCTCGTGGCGCTTGCACCAGCCGTGGATCTCGCCGGCAGTGGGACACGCGGGCTGCCGCTTCACGATGAGCGGCTGCGGCTGCACCTGGGCACCGACGCCGCCGAGGCGATCGTTGTTCGCAATGGGCGAACTGCGGCCGACCTGCCGGGGGACGGCACCACCGCGCTCCTGCGCCTCGACCGCCCGGTTGCCGCCGCGTTCGGCGACCGGTTCGTGCTCCGGCGGCCGTCGCCCGGCGCGACGGCCGCAGGCGGGCATGTCGTCGACCCGCTGCCGCCCCTCGGACCGTCGCGGCGATATGCGTCGCCTGCGGCGCTGGCGGCGCTGGCCGCCGTAGCACCGGCTGTGTGCCCCTCGCCGGAGCTGGAGGCGTTCGTGACCGCACTGGTGCGCCTCCATGGCGCCCTGCCGGGTTCCAGGATCCGGGCGCTGGGCGGGGCCCGACCCGGGAATGACGTCGTCGCGCTCGGCCCGCTCCTGGCGGACCCCTCGGTGCTTGAAACGGAAGGCGCCGCGGCGATCGAAGCGGTGGCGTCCCATGCCTCGGCGGAGCCGCTCGCAGGCGGTCTTCCGCTGGCCTCCCTCCGGGCGGGCGTCGTGCGCGACCTCCGGCGGCGCGTCAGCGTGGATCGCAGCGACGCTGCGGCCGCTGCGGCCGCGCTGATCGATCGCCTGGGGGTGTCCGGGAGACTGGTCATCGCCGGCGACCGAGTCCGGCTGCCGGGCCAATCAGCCGAGCTGCCAGACCCAGTCCTCTCCGCCATGGCGCGCGTGGAGACGGCCCTGTCGGTGGCGGCCCCGCCACCCTTGTCAGAGGTGGTGCGCGCAGCGGCATGCCCGCCGGAAGGCCTGCGCGCCCTGGAGGCCGCGGATCGGATCGTCCGCCTCGAGCCGGAGATCGCCTATGCCCGCGAGACCTATGGCCGGCTGGCCGCCCTGGCAATCCGCCTGGCCTCGGCCGCGCCACTCAGCCCTGCTGCGTTTCGGGACGCAACCGGGACCAGCCGCAAGTACGCACTGGCCATCCTCGAGGACCTCGACCGTCGCGGACTGCTCCAGCGGACGCCGGGCGGCCATGTGCCCGGCCCGCGCGCGCCCCGTGCCGCCGCTCCATCCGCTGGCGCACCTCGGTCATGACGGGCCCTGGCAACCCGGGGGTCGTCGAGGTGACAGGCATCGTGCTGGCCGGCGGCCGCTCCGCGCGGTTCGGACGCGACAAGCTGGCCGAGCTCCTCGATGGGCGGACGCTCCTGGACCGGGCGGTCGATGCGCTCGCGATCCGCTGCTCCGAGGTGCTCGTTATCGGGGCGGCAGACGGCCCCGACCCGGTGCTCCACCCGATCCACCGGGGCACCGCTGCGATTCGCGTCCTGCGCGACCCGGAGGTCGGGGGCGGCCCGCTCGTCGGCCTGGCCGTCGGCCTGGAGGCAGCCGCCGAGGCGATCGTCCTGGTCGCCGGGGGCGACATGCCGTCGCTCGACCCCTCGCTGCTCAGCCTGCTCGCGGACGAGGTCGCGGCCAGGGCCGGCGCAGCCGCATTGCAGGAGGGCGGCCACCTGCGCCCCCTGCCCTGCGCGATCGATCGGGCCCGAGCTGGGGCAGCCCTCCGGCGGGTCAGGGCGGCCGGCCGCTCGAGCCTGCACGCGATTCTCGAATCACTCGATGCCGTCGTCGTCGCCGAGGACGTCTGGCGTGTCCTGGACCCCGAAGGGGCGTCGCTCATCGACGTCGACCGCCCCGGCGACCTCGCCCGCGGAGGCGGACGGATCAGCGAGGGCCCCGACCCGCGCGCCGAGCCATGATGTTCAGCCGGACGTAGTCGAGCCGGCCATCCGCCAATCGCTCCGCAACGGCCCCGACGAAGGGCTCGCGCTCCTCGGGCGCGCGGCGAAGCAGGTTGGTGCCCAGGATCACCGTCCGCAGGAAATCGGGCACCTGCGCGGGCGGGATCTCGGTGGGCTCGTCGTGGAGCCAGACATGGATGTCGTCGAAGCCGGCCTCCGCGAGGCGGCGCTTCGTTTCATCCGGCCACGCGAAGTTCCATGGCGTCCAGGCCTCACCGAGGTCGCGCATCACGGCGCGGACCCGGGCGAGGTTGTCGCCGCCGCCGCATTGGGCGACGAGCGGCGCGCCGGGCCGCATGACCGCAGCGAGGTTGCGGAACAGGGCGTCGTGGTCAAGGACCCAGTGGAAGGTGGCCGTGGAGAGGACCGCGTCAACGAGGCCGTCGATCGGCAGCGGGCGGCCGAGGTCGGCCACCACGAACTCCACCCGGTCTGCGTCCGCCGCCAGACGCTCCCGCGCCTGATCGATCATCTGGGTTGACGCATCCAGGGCCACCACCGACCCGCGCGGCAGCCGCTCGAGCAGTTGCGCGGTCACCCGGCCCGATCCGCAGCCCGCGTCGAGCACTCGCTCGTCGCCGCGAAGCGCGAGACGCTCCAGCACGGCCAGGCCCCAGCGGGTCATCGGCGCGCCGATGCGATCGTAGGTGGCTGCGTCCCACTCGCGCGTCATGACTCGCCGCGGGCTCCCCTCGAGTTCTGGATGCCCAACCAGTTCACGGCCGCACCTGCGAGCAGAAGGCCGGCCGATACCAGCATGGCCAGGTGGATTGCGTCGGTGGACTGGGCGCGGGCCGCTTCGGCGACCGCCGGCGCCACGGGCTGTGTCGGTCGGTTGAGCGGCGCGATGGTGCGGCGAAGCGAGGGATCGCCGGTGTCCAGACCCGGCACCCGCGTGGCCAATCCGGCGTAGAACGTGGCGGTGATCGCCACGAAGATCACGGCTCCGGCAAGCTGCGGACCCACCCGCGACACCGCGTTGTTGATGGCCGACCCGAGGCCCGCGTGACGCGATGGGATCGAGGCCATCAGAGCGGTGGTGAGCGGCGCAACCATCACGGCGACGCCCAGCCCGTAGACGATGTACCCGGGCAGCAGGTCCACGAGGTAGTCCGCCGGCGGCAGCAGGCTGCCCGGATCCGACGGCGTCAGGTTCCAGGGTGCCGAGTCGGCCGGGATGCGGGCGAACCAGAGCAGGCCGGCCGCCATCAGCACGGGCCCGGCGGTCATGAAGGCGCGCGGGCCGTAGCGGGCGGCGAGCGCCCCGAACCGTGAGGACAGCAGGACTAGGAAGATGCTCGTCGGGAGTCCGGCGAGGCCGGCGGCTGCGGCCGAATAGCCGAGGACGCCCTGCATGAACAGGCCGAGGAAGTAGGTCGACACGTAGAGCGCGCCGTAGATGAGCAGGGTCGAGAGGTTCGTGACCGCGAAGTTGCGCGACCGGAAGAGGCCGAGCGGTACGAGCGGATTCCGAGCGCGGGCCATGATGAACGGGAGGAGGACGGTCGCCGCGGCCCCGACGCCCAGCGCGACGAACGCGGCCGGGTCGCGCCAGTTCTGCTCCTGGCCCCGGATCGCGCCCAGCGAGAGGCCGCCGACTGCCAGCGCGACGATGACCGCGCCGACCCAATAGAAGCGGCCGGCTGCGTCCACATCGCGGCTCTCGCGGACGTGGGTCAGGGTCGCCCACACGGCCGGCACCACCAGGGGCACGTTGATGAGGAACGCTGCCCGCCACGACACCGTGTCCACGAGGAGGCCGCCCACGAACGGCCCGATCAACGTGGTGGCCGAGGAGCCCGCGGCCCAGATCCCGATCGCCCGGCCGCGTTCCTCGCCCTCGAACGCTTCGGTCAGCAGCGACAGGGAGCCTGGCACGAGCAGGGCGCCCGCCGCGCCCTGAAGGACCCGGAAGACGATCAGCAGCTCCATGCTGGGCGCCAGGCCGCACAGTGCCGACGTGAGCCCGAACCCGGCCAGCCCCAGCAGGAACATTCGCCGCCGGCCGTAGTAGTCGTTCAGGGCGCCGGCGAGGATGAGCAGCGAGGCCAGCGCCAGCAGGTAGGCGTTGTAGACGAACGACTGGCCCTCGAGGACGCCGACGACCGTCGACGGAAGGTCGCGTCCGATCGCCGGCAGCGCGACGTTGACCACGGTGGCATCGAGGAAGACGATCGAGGACCCGAGGACCGCGGCGATCAGGGTCCAGCGCCGGCCGGCATCGCTCATCGCGCGACAGCGTGACGCGGACGTCGTCCGGTTGCCGGGCCGGCCCCCCGATCAGGGTCGCCGGGCCGAACGGTCCGTCACGACCGGTCGGATCGTGCGGCTCCGGGCGCCCGGGCGCCGATCCAGGCGGTTGCGCGATGTCGGGGCCCCGAAGGCCTGGCCGGGCAGGGCCGGTCTCGCTGCCGGGACCTGACGATCAATCAGCAGGGTGCGATCGGTCCGGCCGAAGGCCGCGGCGGCCGCGGGCACGGACGTGCGATCGTCCGGTCGCGAGCCGAATGCGCCGTGAGCGCCGCCGCAACCGGGAGTCGCGGGGTGGCCCCGCAGATCGTCGCCGGAGGCCTCAGCCGGCGTTGACCGCACGGAAACAGTCGGAGCAGTAGACCGGTCGGTCCATTCGGGGCCTGAAGGGCACCTGCGCCTGGTTGCCGCAACGCGAGCAGATCACGGCGAAGTACTCACGGGCCGGGCGGTCGTCGCCACGCTCGTAGCCGCGCGGCCCGCCGATCTCCCGCAGATCGAAGCCCGCTTCCCGCGAGGCGCGCCGGCTGGCCCGGCAACTCTGGCAGCGCTTGGGGTCCGCGGCGAAACCCTTCTGCGCGTAGAACTCCTGGTCGGCGGCAGAGTGGATGAACTCGACTCCGCAGTCGACGCATGGGATGGACCGATCGACGTAGCTCACCATTGCCTCCCGAGACGCGTGAACCGAACCCCAGCGACACGGCTGCAGGAGCGACGGGCGAGGGGAGGAGCCCGGTCGCTGAACCCAGGACGTCGGTCGGAGTCCCTGCGGGGCGCGCCGGTGGTGTTCGAGGCGGGAGGATAGCACCGGATCTCGTGGGATGCCCGGAAGCGATCCGAGCGAGGCGTGTGCGCCTGCGGGCGCGCTCACGGCTCCGGGCGGGCCGGTCCCCGCTGACCGCGAGTACGACCGGGCCAGATGCCCATGCCCGGTCGCCCGTCGGCGGAGCCGGTCGCGGCCGTCGGCCGGCCCCGCGGGTCCCAACCAGGCCTGACCCTCCGCTCGTACTGGCAATCGTGCCACCGTAGATGTCACACTCCCCGTCGAAGATCCATCACGCGGGCGAGGTCCATGGGGGCTCCTCGCTCGCACCACCTCGGAGTGCCGGGGGCGCCATCTGGCGCACGGCAGACGAAGGGGTTGCTCGACCGGATGCTGCGCCTCCTCCACACCGCGGACGTGCACCTTGGAGTCCGCCACACGGACCTCGGCGAGCGCGCGGCCGCCCATCGCGAACGCCAGTTCGCAGCCTTCCAGCGCACCGTTCAGGTCGCCCTCGACGAGCACGTGGACCTGTTCCTCGTTGCCGGGGACCTGTTCGACTCCAACACGCAGCCACGGCGCACCGTGGAGCGCGTCGCGGCGGAGCTGGGGCGGCTTGCGCAGGCCGCGATCCGAGCCGTGATCCTGCCCGGCACCCACGACGTGTACGACCGCGCGTCCGTGTACCGCGCACATAACCTCAACGCGCTGGCCGGCCTTGACCCCGACAGCGAGATGCTCGTCGTGCTCACACCGGAACGGCCCGACGTCGTGATCGCGACCCTGGACGCCGTGGTGTACGGGCGCTGCTTTGCGACCAAGCGCGCTCCGTCGAGCCCGCTTGCCGGCCTCGACGCCCACAGCGAGACGCGCGGCCGGTGGAGGATCGGTCTGGTGCACGGGGCACTGTCGATCCCGGGCTCCACGGACGCCGATGATGTCGTGTTCACCCAGGAGGAGATCGCGGACTCGGGCTTGGACTACCTCGCGCTGGGTCACTGGCACTCCACGTACGCCGGCCGAGCCGGCCAGACGCAATACGCATACAGCGGCGCGCCCGAGCCGGTCGCCGTCGACCAGGACCGCGCAGGAAACGCGCTGATCGTGACCCTGGATGGCGTCGGTGAGGACCGGCGAGTGGATGTCGCGGAGATCCGGGTCGGGCGGACCTCGTTCGAACGTCTGCAATTCGACATCGGAGAGCTCGGTGGCCAGGCGGAGCTTGTCAGCCGGCTCGCGGCCATGGCCAGTCAAGACCTGATCCTGGACGTCCAGCTGCGGGGCATCCGGCGCGACGACGTGGACATCGACGTGGACGAGGTGGAGGCACTCCTCCTACCGGACTTCATGAACGTCCGCGTCCGGGACCTCTCGGTCGCGGCGCTTTCGGACGGCCCGATGCCGCCGCGGGACACGATCGCCGGTGCGTTCATCCGGGATCTCGAAGGCCGGATCCGCGAGTTCGAGGCAGAAGGTCGAGAGGCCGAGGCGCTCGAATTGCGCGACGCGCTCCGTCTGGGCCGGCTGCTTCTCGCCGGGCGCGAGGTCGCGCTGTGAGGATCCAGCGGCTGCAGCTCCGCAACGTCCGACGGCATCGGGAATTGGACCTGGACCTCGCCGGCGGCGGCCTGGCCGTGATCCGCGGCACGAACGAGGCAGGCAAGACCACCGTCCAGCGGGCCATCGAGCTTGCACTCACCCGCAAGCCCACCACCGCCGGATCGGACGTGGAGGCGCTGCGCCCGTGGGGTGGCAACGACGACGCGCGGCCGGAGATCACCCTGGAGTTCGTCGAAGACGACCTGGAGGGCACGCGCCGGGGCCGCCTGGAGAAGTCGTTCCGAGGTCAGCGCGGGTCGGTCCGCCTGGAATTCGACGGCGAGGTGATCACCGATCCCACACGCGCCGAAGAAGTCCTGGCCGACCTCACGGGCATCCCGACCGAGGCGTTCTTCCGATCCACCGCGTCTGTCCGCCATCACGAGATCGAAGGCCTTGACCGCGACGAAGGCGCCCTGCGCGACCGATTGCAGGCCTCCATCAGCGGGGCCGACCGCGGCACATCGACCGCCAAGAAGCGCCTGGAACGGGCGCTGCGCGACCTGCGGATGCGGGGCGACCGGAATCCGGGCCGGCTCCGGATCGGGGAGGAGGCGGTCGCGCACGCCCTCGCCACGGTTGAGCAGGGCGAGGAAGAGCTGGGGCTCCTCGAGCGCGATCGGGACGCCCTCGCAGCGGCGCGGGAGAGCCGGCGGGAGGCCGAGGGCGAGCTGGCCGAAGGGCGTGCCATGCTGGAGAAGGCGCGTCAGGCGGAGCGGTTCGCGCAGGAGCGAGATGCGGCCACGGAGCGATTCGAGCGCTACCGCGAAGCGGTCCGAACCAGCGAGGAGATCGAGCGGATGGCGGCCAGCCATCCCTCGCGCCACCCGTTGCCGGTGCTCAGGCAGCTCGTGGAGCGGCTGCGAGTCCTGGATCGAGACATCGCCGCGCTGCGGGCCACTCTCGGCGCGCCGCTGGAAGTGGACTTCGAGCTCCGCGTCCCGGAGCCAACGTGGAAGCGCTGGGCGGCCCTCGCCATCCTCATCTCGGTGGGCTCAGTGGCGGCTGCGGGTGCCGCGGTCGTCAACGGCCTGCTCCAGTGGCCGGTCCTCGCCGGCCTTGCGATCGCCATGCTGATCGGGCTGTACAGCGCGGTTCATGCCAACCGCCAGCGCCGGGCGGCGGGAGACTTCAAGCGTGCTCGGCAGCTCCGCGACGACCAGATCGCCCGGCGGCTGCGGCGCCGGACCCAGCTCGAGCTCGAGCTGCGCGAGAAGGAGGCCGACACCGCGCGCCAGCTCGCCCTGCTCGAGCTCCCGGACCTGCCCTCGGCCGAGAGCATGCTGACCGCGGAGGAGGAGCACACCCAGGCCATCGACCGGCTCGCGGCCCGGCTCGAGGGATCCGTGGGGCGCCAGCCGCCCGATGGCCTGCCCGCGCTGCGCGACGCGGCCGCGCTCGAGATCGAGCAGAAGGGCGCCGCACTGGAAGCACTGGGCCCCATCGGGCGCGAGCCGCGCGCCCGCGAGCGACTCGAGGTGGCCGTTCGGGCCGCCGAGGCGGCCCTCGAGGATGCCCGCGACGAGGAGTCGAACGCGAAGGCCCGGGTCGAGGCCAACACGGTGGACGCGGAGGAGGTCGCGCGCGAAGCGGAGCGTCTCGTCGCGCGGCGCGAGCAGCTGGCGGCCCTGCAGCGGCGGGCCCGCGTCTACGAGGAGACCCTCACGTCCATCGAGCGAGCCGAGCAGGCCACGATGCGCACGGCCACCCGTTACCTGGAGCGGCGCATGGTCGCGGATCTCACGCACATCACCGACGGCCGGTACCGGCGCGTCCGCGTCGACGACCAGAACCTGGACATCTCCGTCTTCGCGCCCGAAAAGGGCGACTGGGTCTCCACGTCCGAACTCAGCCAAGGCACCGCGGACCAGGTGTACCTGGTTGCCCGACTCGGCCTTGTCCGCCTCGTCACGGGCGACCGGCGGCCGCCGCTCATCTTCGACGACCCGTTCGTCACCTTCGACGACGATCGCGCGCGGCGGAGCGTTGAGTTGCTGGGCGAGCTCGCGAACGACTTCCAGGTCATCTACCTGACCACGTCGGACCGCTATGACTCGGTGGCCGACGTGGTCATCGAACTGCCACCGGCGTCTGCCCGCGACCAGGACGCGGACCAGGCAGAGGAGTGGGACTTGGACCAGGCCGCGCGCTCGCTCGCCCCGCGGCGCGCCGCCCGCAACCCGGGCAGGCCGCTGATCGCCACCGAATCCGGGGATGACGTGGGCGGCGACCAACGTTCCGAGGAGCCGGCCGAGTCCCGGGCAACGGGAGAGACCGAGGTCGAAGCGGAGACCGCAGCAGATTCCGACATGGTCTTCGAGGGTGGGCCGGTCGATCGCGAATTCGAGGAGCCGCTCGCTGAAGTCGGCGAGTCGCGGCCGGCCCAGATGGCCTGGCTGCGCAAGGACGGCCGGCAGCCGGACGTCATCGACACCGAGGAGCCGGGGCGGCCCGCGCGGCCGGTCTCTCGGGACGACTGATCCCCGCCGAACTCCAGCTCGTCGGCTTCGGCCTGCTCGCCGCCCTGGGGTGGGGCGCAGCCGATTTCGGGGGGGCCGTGGCCAGCCGGCGTGTCCCCGCAGTTGCCGTCGTGTTCGCCTCTCAGCTGATCAGTGCCGCCATCGCCCTGGGCCTGGCGCTGGTTCGTCGCGAGCCGTTCCCGGCGGGGTCCGACCTCGCCCTGGCGGCGGGTGCTGGCGTTGCCACGTCCCTCGCGCTCGTGGCCTTCTACCACGGCCTCGCGACCGCTCGGGTGGGCGTCGTTGCGCCGGTTGCCGCCGTGCTCGGCGCGGGGATCCCGGTCGTCGCCGGCGTGGCCTTCATCGGTCCACCGGGTGCGCTCCAGCTGGCCGGGATGGCGCTCGGGTTGGTCGCCGTGGGGCTCGTCAGCCGTACCCCGGGCGCCGACGGCGCCGGCCGGCCCACCGGCTTCGCGATCGCTGTCGTGGCGGGGATCGGCTTCGGGTCGTTCTTCCTGCTGCTCGGCCTGCTCGAGGGTGAGGCTGTCTTCTTCCCGCTGCTGATCGCGCGTCTCGTGGCCGCCGCCACGATCGCGCTCGCGGGACGAGCCGGGGGCGTCCATCCGGTCCCGCCTCGTTCGATCCTGCCCCTGGCCGGGCTGGTCGGGGCCCTGGATATGGCGGGCATGGCGGGCTACGTGCTCGCCACCCAGGTCGGCCGGCTCGACGAGGCCGCCGTCCTGTCCTCCATGTACCCGGTTGTCACGATCGTGCTGGCGGCGCTGGTCTTCCACGAGCGCATCGGGCGGGTCCAGGCCCTCGGCATCGTGATCTCGATGACCGCGATCGCCTTGATCGGGGCCGGGTAGGATCGCGTCCGCCACCGGACCGTTGACAGTCGGAGGAACCATGGCCAGCAATCCCGTCGGGGACGTCACCCTCGAGCCGATCTTCGTCATCGAGGCCACCTACGCCCCGGACGCTGCCGAGACCCGCCAACCGGTCCGCCCCCAACATCTTGCCCGGCTCGCGGCGCTGCGCGACCGGGGCGTCGTCATCGAGGCCGGCGGCTACGCGGACATGTCGGGCTCGCTGCTGCTCATTCGGGCGGCCAGCGAGGCCGAGGCCACAGCGCTCGCCCGCGAGGACGTCTACATGAAGGCCGGCGTCTGGGTTGAGTTGCGGGTCAGGAAGTTCGGGCGGGTGATCCGGCCGTCCGAGTTGCCCGGCTCGGCGAACGGATAGCCCGCGTCGCCCGGCCCACACGTGCGATGCGCAGCCGGTCGATCGCCACCGGATCGCGCAGGACGTGGACGGCCGCGAATCCCTCGTCGAGCAGAGGAGCCGGACGGTCTCCGATGGCCCTGGCCAGCGAGGCGCCGCGGGCCACGACCGCCGCGTCCACCATGCGCTCCGGTCGCCCCCGGTTCCGCTCCTGCGCCACGGCCTCGGGCACCGCGAAGATTAGCGCCACGGCCGGGCGGTTCCAGGCCCGCGCGAGGCCCAGCAATGCCCGGCGATCGGCTGGCCGCAGGTTCGTGGCGTCGATGACGGTGAGCCGCGCTCGGGTGAGCCGGTGCCCGGCGGCTCGATGAGGCAGGTCGAACGCCGCCGGGGTCGCCCGCTGGTCGTCCTCGTCGTCGGCGACCATCGCCCGGAACGCGTCCGAGGAGAGGATCTCCGTGGGCCCGAAGTGGCGCGCCGCGAACGTGGACTTGCCGGAACCCGGCGGCCCGATGAGCAGGATCAGGGCGTGACCGGGGACGATCAGCACATCGCCACCGGCGGTCCGGGGCGAGTTCAGTGGGCCGCGGCGGTCCAGCGCCGGGCCTCCCAACCGCCCTCGGCCGTGCGACGGACCTCGTACCGCGGCTGGTCGTACACGGACGGCCCTCGGCGAAGGTGCCCCGTGGCGAGGTCGTATCGCGAGCCATGCCATGGGCACTCGATGCAGCCGTCCACGATCCTGCCGTCCGACAACGGGCCGCCGGCGTGGGCGCATGTGTCGTGCAGGGCGTGGATGGTCTCGCCGCGCCGGATTAGCACCAGCGTCTGGGCGCCGGCCTTCGCCTTCGTCGGAACGCCCTCCGGCAGGTCGGCGGGCGCTTCGAGTGCCGTCCATTTCGCACTCCTGCTCCGCCACGCGTGACGGTCCACCATGTTGCCCAGGGCGTAGACGACGTCCCCGCCGACGAAGGCGCCGGCGGCCAGGAAGAGATACGCCACCAGGGACGCCACGATCGGCACCGTCCGGTCGGCCGGCGCTCCCAGGCGCGAGGCCAGCGAGATGCCGTAGATGACCAGCGCAACCACCATGAGCGTCGAGTGGACCGTGGCCCGGACGCGGGCCGTGCCGTCGGTGTCGGCATAGTCCGCGAACCCGGCAAGGGCGGCGGCGACCATGGCCAGCAGCCCGACTCCCAGCGCGATGTCCGCCGCCTGTCGCTGGTCGGCGATGTCGAGGATGATCACCAGCGTGAACGCCCCGATCGGCACGTCCGTCAGGACAGCGTGCAGTGGATGTCCCAGCCACGTCCCGTTGAGGAAATCGCGGACCGGCTTCATGCGGTGGAACAGCCAGTGAACGATGCCATGGACGAAATCGCCCAGCGGGCGCGCCCAGACGGCCTGGGCGTCGATCAGGCGGGTCAGGAATCGGGCCACTCGAGCTCCTCCGGCTGCGTCGGGTCCGCGCTGGCTGCGACGATGGCACATCCGCGGCCGGTGGCGCCAGTCGGCCGCCTCGGGGGCTCCCATCGTGGCCAGTTGGGCAGTCTGCCCGCGTGAGCCTCCCGCGGGCCGTCGGTGACTGGCGCGTCCTGCTCGCGGTCTACTGGCCGACGTCCCTCGTCGAGGGCCTCGGAGTCAGCCAGGTCTTCGCGTTCCTGCCTTCCTGCCTGCGCGGGATGGGCGTCGCGGAGGCCGACCGGCTGCAGTTCATCGGCATCTTCAGCGCCCTGATCTTCATCGTCGGCGCCCCGTTCGTTCCCCTGTGGGGCGTCTGGGCCGACAAGTACAGCCGAAAGGCCGTGATCATCCGCAGTGCGCTGGTGGAGGCAGTCGTGTTCGCGGCGGTCGCGCTCAGCCGCGAGCCGTGGCAGCTCGCGTTGAGCCTGCTCCTCATCGGGCTGCAACTCGGCAACACGGGGGTCATGCTCGCCGCCATCCGGGATGTCGTGCCGCGGGCGCGCCTCGGCACGATCATCGCCTTCTTCGGCGCCAGCGGACCGATCGGCTTCGCCGTGGGCCCGGTCCTCGGCGGCATCATCGTGGACGGGTTGGGCCAGTCCCTCTCGACCGTCTTCGCCTTCTCTGCGCTCCTCTCGGTCCTGGCCGCACTGCTGCTCGCAGTCGCCACCCGCGAGATCCGGCCGAAGTCGTGCCGCAGGGCACCGTCCTTCGCCTCGCCTACGGCGCTGTGCGGGGCGTGCTATCCGACCCGACCACGCGTCGGGTCTTTGCGATCTTCGGCGTGGCTTATCTCGCGTCGCAGATGTCCCGGCCGTACCTGCCGGTCGTGGTGGAGGTGCTCAACACCGATGGGCAGCGGCTCACGAGCGATATCGCACTCGTGGCGGGGACGGCCGCCCTTGCGGGGGCACTCGTCTCCCCGTTGGGAGGCTGGTTGGGCGACCGGATCGGCTTCCGGCCGGTGCTGACCGCCGCCCTGCTCGGTGCCGGCATGGCACTCGTGATCACGCCTTTGGTCCCGAGCATCCCGCTGCTCGCGGTGATCGCGCTGCTCTACACGGCGCTCTCGGCGGCCGTGAGCGCGATGGTGTTCGGGCTGCTCGCGCTGGAGATCCCCGCCGAGCGTCGCTCGACGACGCTGAACCTGGTGTCCCTGCCCCTGTACGCGGCGGGCGTCGTGGGGCCCACCGCGGGCGCGATCGTCGTGTCGCTGGGGCTCGGGGCCCCGTTCATCGCCGGCGGCGCCATCCTGCTGGCGGGCGGCGTCCTGATGATCCTGCGGCGTCCCGGCAACGGCCCGGGAACCGGCGCGGGTCAGGCGGCCGGCAGGTCCCGGTCGCGCGCCCCGACGTAGCGCATGTCGGGCCGGATCAGCTTGTTTGCGGCTGCCTGCTCGATGCAATGGGCGGTCCAGCCCGCGTGGCGCGCCAGGGCGAACGTGGCCGGGAACAGCTCCGGCGCCAGGCCAACGCCCTGGAGGACCGCGGCCGCGTAGTACTCGACGTTGGTCTTGAGGATCCGCCCGGGCTTGAGCTCGGCCAGCACGCGCAGGACCACGTCCTCCACCTGGACCGCGAGGCGGAGCCAGTCGGCCGTGCCGGCCATGCCCTCGGCGACCTGGCGCAGGGCGGCGGCGCGTGGGTCGTAGGCACGGTACACGCGGTGGCCGAAACCCATGATCCGCTCGCCGCGACCGATGGTCTCGCGCACCCACGACTCGGCGCGCTCGGCGGACCCGATCTGGTGGAGCTGGTTGACGACCTCCGACGGGGCGCCGCCGTGGAGCGGTCCCTTGAGGGCGCCGATCGCACCGCAGACTGCACTGGCGAGATCGGAGCGGGTGCCGGTGATGACGCGTGCCGTGAATGTCGAGGCGTTCAGGCCATGCTCGGCGCCCACGATGAAATACGCGTCGAGCGCGCGGGCGGCCGCCCGATCCGGATCGCGGCCCGTGAGCTGCTGGAGGAAGCCCCCGGCAAGGTCCAGGGATGTGTCCGGGGCGACCGGCTCGAGGCCCTTGCGAAGCCGGCCGAATGCGGCAAGCGCCGAGGGTGAGAACGACGTGATCGCGCGCGCCTGGTCGACCGTGGGCGTCCAGGGCAGGTTCTGCTCTGCACCCCAGACGGACACCGCGGTCCGCAGCGCGTCCATCGGGCTGGCTGTCCGTGGCAACTGCCGCAGGGCCGTCACCACGCCCGCCGAGATGGGGCTCGGGTGGAGCTCGGCGTCGGTGCGCCACTCGCCCGTCCAGAGCAGCTCCGCGACCTGGGCGTACGTGCCGCGGTCCACCAGCTGGCCGATCGGGTAGCCACGGTAGAGAAGGCGGCCGTTCTTGCCGTCGACCAGCCCGATCGAGCTCTCCGCGGCGACGACGCCCTCGAGGCCGGGCGAATATGGGCGCTCATCGGCGGGCGGTGGGAATGCGGTCGAAATGGAAGCCGTCGCGGTGGCGCCGGAGCCGGCTGCGGCGCCGGTCGAACCCGCTGGATGCGTGGTGTCGGTCATGCGCCCGATGGTAGTCGCCGCGCCGTCCCCTGTCCGTCCGCCGCAGCCCGGCTGGCGAGCGTCGCGCGCTCGTCGGGGGCGATCGGTTCCAGGTCAGCTGGGCCGTGGATCGCGGCGATCCGTGCGCCAGAGCGCATCGTTCGGCGAACGCGTCATTGACGCCGGGCCAGCCCCGCGGCTGCCGCCTCGTCAAGGATCCATGTCGCCCCGCGCCGTCGCGCAAGCCGTCCCGGCAGGGCCCGCTCGTCCGCCCGGTCGGCGAAGATCCGCGCGACCACGTCGGCCTTGGCGGCCCCTGTTGTCACCACCAGCACACGCTCGGCCGCGCGCAGGACCCCGGGCGTCAGGGTCACGCGGGGCAGATGCGGCTCGACGTGCGTCGGCGCGGGGACGGCGGCGGCCCACGCCGGCGAATCGAACGTGTCGCTGCCCGGGAAGACCGACATGATGTGGCCATCCGGCCCCAGGCCCAGCAGCATGAGGTCGAAGACCGGCCAGTCGCCAGCTTGCCTGGGACCGGCTGCGCGCAGCAGCGCGTCGTACGTGGCGGCACACCACTGCGGCCCGACGCCGCGCGCGATCGCCTCCGTGCAGGGGAACGGGTGAATCGTGTCGGGCGAGAGCCACACGCCCTCGGTCAGCCCGGCGTCAATGTCGTCGCCCTGCACTCCCTGGCCGGACTCACCGGACCACGCGGCGACGCGCAACAGGACCGACTCGGCGGGCTGGACGTTCGAAAGCGGGTGATCCCGCGGCACGAACCGGTCGTCGGACCACCAGAGGCGGAGCCTCTCCCACGGCACGAGCGCCCGCAATGGATCGCGTGCGAGGTGCGGGTAGATCGCCACCGGGGTCGAGCCGCCGGTGGTCGCGAAGTCGACCCGACCGTGCGCCATGCCCGCCGCATGGAGCGTCTCCGCGACGAGGCCGGCCGCCGCCGCCGCGACTGATTCGGGGTCCGGCAGGACGATCAGCGTGGGTTCAGTGCCGGAGGTCCCGGCGGCCACGGAATCGCTCATCGGGGGTTCTCGTGGTCGTTGCCACTCGCGACCAGGGCGGCGGCCATGCGGATCGTCTCGGTTGCAACCGGATCAGGACCGGTACGTTCGATCGTCTCGGCCAGCAGGTCGATGTCGGTGCGACGCGGCGCGTGGTACCGGCGTTCCATGGCCTCCACGCCGTCCTGCCAGACGCGCACGTGGACCGTCTCGGCCTCGGCGGTGACATCGGCCCGCAATTCGGAGCCGCGCCGGACGCAGAGCAGCTCCACGCGCAGCGTCGTGCCGCCCGGCATCGTCGAGGTTCGCGGTCGCAGGACGACATCCACATCGCCCTGGCCCAGCCGAAGCCGGGCGTCGAAGCCGCCCTGAGCCTGCTGGGGGCCCGGCCGGCCGGCCGAATTCGCCAGTCCAGCGCCCGTGGATTGCGCCGTGCGCGGCTCGGCGGGGCGCAGCGGCCGCACGACACGCATCCCGAGCCGCGAAGCAAGCCAGGCAACCTGGTAGACCGGCTTCACGATATTCGTGCCCTCGGGGTCGCCGGTCTCGTCGTGCGTCCCGTACGTGACGGCGATCCGCCGCACCGATCGCAGGTACGGCAGGTAACCCGGCATGTCGAACGTCGACGCGATCGACTCGCGCCAGCGCGACTGGCGCATCAGCCCGAAGTCGCAGACCGCCAGCCTCGGGCCGCAGATGTCAGCCAGGTGACCGAGGCGGTCTCGGCCACTGGCGCTCCAGGTGGAGCCGTCCACGATGAACCGGTCCGACATCTCGATCAGGTCGCGGGTCTGGCGCGCCGTGAACGGGACGTCCTCCGGCCACCAGGTCGCCACGGGCAGATCGTGGATCAACAGCGGCGAAACCAGCGAGTCGAGATGGCGGCCCGTGTCGCCACCGGCGGTCAGGTAGATGACCTCGGTGCACGTCTGGTGGCCGCCATCGTCGGGAACCAGGCAGACTGCCTGGAGTTGCGCGTCCACCCAGCGCGGGCCATCGGGATCAGCCGGGGACAGCACGATCGTGCGCGACGGGTGGCGGCCGCTTAGGCGGGAGATCGTGGCCGCCGCTCGCTGGCCGGTCTCGGGGCTCCGGGCCACGACCACCAGGCTGAGCACGCTCGTGCGGGCCTGGACATGCGCCTCGTGGTCGGGGAAGCCGACGGCGCCCGCGGCGCTCACCGCTCCCGCGCTCCGTCCGGCGGGTGCGGCATCCACCGCCCACATCCGCGCCAGCTCCCGCTCGAGGTCCGCGATGGATCGCGCCCGCGATGTCCAGCGAATCCGCGCAGTTCGGCCCGAATCCGGTGGGCTGGGCGCGCCGCTGGCGAGGTCCGGCGCGGTGATGGCCTTCCCGCCCTGGTTCATTCGGGTGCCCATCAGATCCGGCGCCAGTGCCGGCCGTCGCGAGCGATCAGCTCGTCGGCCTCGCGCGGTCCCCAGGATCCCGCCTCGTAGTCCGGGAACCTGGGTGCTGGCACGTCGAGCCAGGCGTCGATGATGGGCGTCACGATGCGCCACGCCTCCTCCACTTCGTCGGCGCGCGTGAACAGCGACCCGTCGCCCAGGAGCGCGTCCAGCAGCAGCGTCTCGTACGCGTCGGGCGAGTCGACCGCGAATGACGACCCGTAGGTGAAGTCCATGTTCACCGCCCGGATGTCCACCCCGAGGCCGGGCACCTTGGCCACGAAGCGCAGCAGGATGCCCTCGTCGGGCTGGATCCGCAGCGCCAGCAGGTTCGGTTCCGGGTCGGTCGCCGACCCGACGAACAGCCGATGGGGAACCGGCTTGAAGTGGATCGCAATCTCCGTCGCCCGCTTGGCCAGGCGCTTGCCCGTCCGCAGGTAGAACGGGACGCCGGCCCAGCGCCAATGGTCGATCTCGAGCCGTGCTGCGACGAAGGTCTCCGTCTCGGACTCGGGGTCGACTTCCGGCTCGGAGCGATAGCCCGGCACCTCCTCCTCGCCGATCCAGCCCGGCCCGTATTGGCCGCGCACCACGTTGCGGGTCACCTCGTCGCGTGTCATCGGTGCCACCGCGCGCAGGACCTTCACCTTTTCGTCGCGCAGCGCCTCCGCGCTGAGCATGGCGGGCGGCTCCATCGCGACGAGCGTGAGCAATTGCAGCAGGTGGTTCTGGAGGACGTCGCGCGAGGCCCCGGTCTCCTCGTAGAACGCGCCACGCTGGGCCACGCCCAGTGACTCGGCGACCGTGATCTGCACGTGGTCCACGTAGCGGCGATCCCAGATCGGCTCGAAGATGCCGTTGCCGAAGCGGAAGACCAGCAGGTTGCGGACAATCTCCTTGCCCAGGTAGTGGTCGATGCGGAATACCTGGGATTCGCGGAAGACCCTGCCGACCTCGCGGTTGAGCCGGATCGCCGAGTCGACGTCGTGGCCGAATGGCTTTTCGATCACCACCCGACGCCAGCCGCCGTCGTGGGTCTCGTGGTCAAGGCCGACGCGGCCCAGCTGGGCCACGATGACCGGGAACGCCGACGCCTGCGTGGCGAGGTAGAAGAGCATGTTGCCTCGCGCGCCGGCTTCCGCGTCGACCTCCTTGAGACGAACCGCCAGACGGTCGAAATCCGCGGGGGACTCGAAATCCACCCGCTCGTAGGACATCCGCGCGGCGAAATCGGACCAGACGCCGTCGTCAAACGGCTGCACGCGGGAATGCTTCTCGGCCGAGGCGCGCATCTCCGCGCGAAACGTCACGTCCTCGTACGGGCGGCGCGCGGCAGCCACGAGCCGGAACTCGTGCGGCAGCAGGTTCGAGCGCCAGAGCTCGTACAGCGCGGGAATGACCTTGCGGTGGGAGAGGTCGCCCGTCGCCCCGAACAGGACCATGAGCGACGGGTCCGGCATCCGCTCGAGGCGCAAACCCTCGCGGAGCGGGTTGACGGGCTCCGCCCGCGTGCGACGGCGCCGGACGGCGCCTGCCAGCCGAAGCTGGCGAATGGGCGCGACGCCCTGGGAGGTGCCTCGGCGGGCGGGCTTCACGGGAGTGGTCACCGGCTGCAGGGCCGGCTCCGTGACCTCGGGGTCGGGCGCGGGCTGCGGCGTCGACTTCGGTCGTCCATCGGACCGCTCGCCGCCTGCCACGCCCGGCTACTCGCTGCGAACCGCGTGCCCACCGAATTCGTTGCGGAGCGCGGCGAGGACCTTGGCGCCGTAGCTGTCGTCCTGGCGGGACCGCAGGCGCATCAGGAGCGAGAGCGTGATCACCGGGGCCGGCACGTCGCGATCGATTGCTTCCTGCACCGTCCACCGACCCTCGCCCGAATCGGCCACCCAACCCTTGAGGTGGGTCAGGTCCTGGTCCGGCGCGAGCGCGCGTTGGGCAAGCTCCAGCAGCCACGAGCGCACCACGGATCCGTGGTTCCAGAGGCCGGCAATCGCGGCGAGGTCCAGCGTGTAGTCGCTCGCGTGCATGACCTCGAAGCCCTCGGCGTAGGCCTGCATCATTCCGTATTCGATCCCGTTGTGAACCATCTTCACGTAGTGCCCGGAGCCAGGGCCGCCGACGTGGAGGTAGCCTCCTTCGGGCGCCAGCGAACGGAACGCGGGCTCGAGCCGCGACACCGGCTCCGGCTCGCCGCCGACCATCAGGCAGTACCCGTTGGCGAGACCCCAGATCCCGCCCGACACGCCCGCGTCGACGTAGTGGACGCCCTGGGCCTTGAGCAGTGGCTGGCGGCGCTGGTCGTCGTGGAAGTTGGTGTTGCCCCCGTCGATGATGGTGTCACCGGGCTCCAGGTGCTCCATGAGCTCGTGGATCTGGGCCTCGGTCGCGTCGCCCGCGGGGACCATGATCCAGACGGCGCGCGGCTTCTGGAGCCTCGCGACCAGCTCCTCCACCGAGAAGGCCGGCTCGGCGCCTTCGGCGGCGATCTCGTGGGTTTTCTCCGGGGTGCGGTTGTAGGCCACGATCTCGTGCCCGTCGCGCAGAAGGCGGCGGACCATGTTCGCCCCCATCCGCCCAAGCCCGATGAATCCGATCCTCATCGAACGACCTCCGGCAGCGCGCTCGCGAGCAGGCGCTCGAGCTCGCCGAGGCCCGCGTCAACGTCGGCGCCGAGGTGGATCCGCAGGACCGGCAGGTCGTGGTGCTCGAGCGTCCGCAGGTCGCCCGCCGCCTGGGCGTCGATGAGCTCCCCGAACGTGTACGGCCAGCCCGGGATGGCCCGGTCGTTCGGATGGTCCGCCGTGAGCTGCAGGAACCACCCGATCGCCGGCCCGCCCTTGTGCAGCTGGCCGGTCGAGTGCAGGAATCGCGGCCCGTAGCCCAGCGTCGTTGGCCGGCTCGTTGCATCGCGCAGCAGCGTGCGGACCCGCGCCAGCGCCTCGTCGCGCTCGGCCGTCGGACCGATGAACGCCTGGAGGCCGAGGTAGCTCGTCGGACGGATCCGGGCGAGGTGGCGGCGGAGTTCGCCCTCCGCCGAACCGTCGCCGGAGCTGAGCCGCAGCGGCGCATCGCCGAACAGGGTGACGGCGCCGGTCGCGGCAATAGAGCCCGCCGTCAGGTCTGCGGCCGGCTCACCCGCCCCGAACCGGGCGTCGAGCAGGCGGCGCGTCTCCTCCTTGGCCTCCTCCACGTTGGGCTGGTCGAAGGGGTCGATGCCCAGGACCGCGCCCGCGATCGCGGTGGCAACCTGCCAGCGGTAGAACTCCGCGCCGAGGTCCATGGGGTCGGGCAGGCTGATCCGGAGGACGGGGTGCCCGAGCGACTCGAGGGCGGCAGCGAGGCCGTCCGCGGTGGGCGCACGCCCCGCGGCCCCCGGGTCCTCAGTGGCCGAGCCCTCGAGGGCGAGCCGGACGAACACCCGATCGGGTCCGTATCGGTCGGCCGCGGCGAGCGGCTCGCCATCAACGGGCACGATGCCGACGCCGTGCTTGCCCGTGCTCTCGGCGACCAGTTGCTCGACCCACGCGCCGAAGGAGGCGATCTCGGGGTCGGCGAGGAAGGTGAGCTTGTCGCGGCCCATGCGAGCGAGCGCTCCGATCGCGAGCCCGAGGGCGACGCCCGGGTTGCCCTCGGCCGCGTCCGAGCGGCACCGGGCACTCATCGCCGCGGCGGAACCCAGCAGCGCGTCGAGGTCGAGGCCGATCAACGACGCCGGCACCAGCCCGACGTCGGTGAGCGCCGAGTAGCGCCCGCCGATGTCGGACGGGTTGAGGAACACCTCGCGCAGTTCATCGTGGTGGGGGATCGCCTCGAGGCTCCGGCCGGGGTCGGTGACGGCGACCATGAATTGGCCGGGCGACTGGTCGCTGGCGTCGTTGGCGGCAAGGGCCCCCGCGATCCGCTCCCACGCGTCAGCCTGGAACGCGAGCGCCTCCACGGTGGTGCCGGACTTGGACGCCACGATCACCAGCGTCGCCAGGGGATCCAGGTCGTCCACCGTGGCGGCGATGGCCGCCGGGTCAGTCGAATCGAGGATCCGCAGCGTGAGCCAGTCCGGTGCGGAGCCGAAGGTCCGGTTCAGCACGTCCGGCGCCAGACTGCTGCCGCCCATGCCCGCCACGACCACGGCGGTGAAGCCGGCCTCGCGGACGCCCTCGCCGAAGCCCTCGAGCGCGGCGATGTGGCCGGCGAAGTGCTCGGGGGCGTCCAGCCAGCCCAGGCGCTCGTCGATCGCAGCCTGGACGCGGTCGTCGGTGCTCCAGAGGCTCGCATCACGGGCGTACAGCCGCTCGACCCAGCGTTCGTTCGTTGCACGCGCCAGCGTGTCGCGATAGGCGGCGAGGGCGTCGTCGGGCAGCCGCAGCTCCAGGGTCGGGCCCCGCATCTCGATCCGGTCGGTCATGGTGCGCTGCTCACCCCTTCGGATTCTGACGCTGCCTCGGCTTCGAGGGCCGTCACCTTCGCCAGGCGCCGCGCGTGCCGCGCCTCGCCGCTGAACGTCGCGCCGAGGAACGCCCGCGAGCACTCCAGCGCCAGTTCGATCGCGATGATCCGGGCGCCGAGACAGAGCACGTTCATGTCGTCGTGCTCGACGCCCTGCCGTGCCGAGTAGGTGTCGTGGCAGACGCTCGCCCGCACTCCGCGCATCTTGGACGCCGCGATGGCGGCGCCGACTCCGCTGCCGCAGATGAGGATGCCCCGGTCGGCCTGGCCCGCCTGGATCGCCCGGCCGAGCCGGCGACTGAGGTCCGGGTAGTCGTCGCCGTTGTCGGATCCGTCATTGCCCAGATCGAGGTACTCGTGGCCGAGGCCCAGGCGCGGCAGCCGGTCGAGCAGTTCGGCCTTGAGTCCGGCGCCGCCGTGGTCAGCCGCCAGCGCGATGCGCATCGCGTCCGTCACCGGTATCGCTCCGTGGTCGCGGTCGGGGTCGGGATGGGCAAGGAGCGGCGCCCTGAGCCTGGCGGGCCAGGGTGGCCGGCGGGTGCGGTGGCGACGACTCCGCGCAGCCCGTCGCGGACGACGCGCCGCGCGGCCGCGACCACGTTCTCCGCCGTGAATCCAAGCTCCCTGAAGATCGTGCCCGCAGGAGCCGACGCGCCGAATCGATCGATCGCCAGGATTGCCCCGCCGTCGCCGACCCAGCGCTCCCAGCCCAGGGAGGCGCCGGCCTCGATCGAGAGGCGAGGGCCGACCGAGCGCGGCAGCACCGACTCACGGTAGGCGGCGTCCTGCGCGGTGAACAGCTCCCAGCAGGGGAGGCTCACGACCCGGGCAGCGATCCCGTCCCGCGCGAGTTCAGCCGCCGCCTCGACGGCAAGGCGCACCTCGGAGCCGGAGGCGATCAGGATCAGGGCAGGCGACTGCCCGCCGGCCGGGTCGCGCAGGACGTAGCCGCCGCGGCGGACACCGTCCGGGGCACGTTCCGCGGTCCCCTCGAGGACGGGCAGCTTCTGGCGGGTCAGCGACAGCGCCACCGGCCCGTCACGCCGCTCCACGGCGAGACCCCACGCTTCGCTGGTCTCGTTGGCGTCGGCCGGTCGCACGAACCACAGGTTCGGCATCGCGCGCAGGGCGGCGTAGTGCTCGACGGGCTGGTGGGTGGGGCCGTCCTCGCCGAGGCCGACGGAGTCGTGCGTCCAGACATAGACGACGTGCAGCCCCGACAGCGCGGCGAGCCGCACGGATCCCCGCATGTAGTCGCTGAAGTTGAGGAAGGTGCCCGCGTACGGAATCAAGCCGCCGTGGTAGGCGATGCCGTTGGCAATGCCGCCCATCGCGTGTTCCCGGACGCCGAAGCGGACATTGCGCCCGGCCTCGTCGGCGGTGAAGTCCCCGCCGCCCTTGACGTCGGTCAGGTTCGACTCCGAGAGGTCGGCGGAGCCGCCGAACAGCTCCGGTACGACCGGCGCCAGCGCGTTGATGGCCTTCTGGCTCGCCTGCCGAGTGGCCAGTTCCTCGGCGCCCGCCTCGTAGTGGGGCAGCGCGTCACGCCAGCTGTCCGGCAGCGAGCCCGCAAGGCGGCGCCGCAGCTCCGCGCCCTCGGCGGGGAAGGCATCGGCGTAGCGCTCCATCGCCGCGCGCCACTCGGCGACGAGCCGATCGCCGCGGTCCGCGGCGCTGCCCATCTGGGCGCGCACGTCGTCGGGCACGTGGAAGCTCAGGTCCGCGTCCCACCCGTAGGCCTGCTTGGTCAGCCGGACCTCGTCCGCGCCGAGCGGTTGCCCGTGCGCCTTCTGGCTGTCCTGGCGGTTCGGCGACCCGTAGCCGATGTGGGTCCGGACGGCGATGAGGCTCGGCCGCTCGTCGGCCAGCGCGCGCTCCAGCGCAGCCTCGATCGCGCCGACGTCGTTGCCGTCGGTGACGCGCTGGGTGTGCCACCGATAGGCGTCGAAGCGCTGGAGCACGTCCTCGCTCCACGCCATGGCGGTCGGGCCGTCCAACTGGATGTGGTTGTCATCCCAGAGGTAGGTCACCCTGCCGAGACGGAGATGGCCCGCCAGCGAGGCCGCTTCCGATGCGATGCCTTCCTGGAGATCGCCGTCGGAGACGATCCCGAAGACCCCGTGGTTGACGACCTGGTGGCCGGGGCGGTTGAACTCCGCGGCGAGCCGGCGCTCGGCGATCGCCATGCCGATGCCGTTCGCGAAGCCCTGGCCCAGCGGCCCGGTCGTGGCTTCGACGCCGGGCGTGACGCCGTACTCGGGGTGGCCGGGCGTCCGCGAGCCCCACTGGCGGAAGGCGCGCAGGTCGTCGAGCGTGAGGTCGTACCCGGTCAGGTGCAGCAGCGAGTAGAGCAGCATGCTGGCGTGTCCGGCGGACAGGACGAAACGGTCCCGATCAGCCCAGTCCGGCTGGCGAGGGGCGTGGCGCAGGAAGCGCGACCAGAGGACGTACGCCATCGGGGCGGCACCCATCGGCGCGCCAGGGTGGCCCGAGTTCGCCTGCTGTACGCCGTCGATCGAGAGGACCCGGATCGTGTCGATCGCCAGCTGATCGAGTCGTTCGGGGGCGAGGGTCATGCGCGTCCCTTCGGTGGCACGGGGTGCCGGACTGGGAGGGCCGCGACCCTCCGACATCACGCGGAACGATGGACCCATTGTAGTGGCGTGGCCCCGTTCGACCCTCGCGGCACGATGGTGCGATGTCCCGGCGCCCATATTCTTCGGGGCGATGCCGGTCCTGGCCATCCATCGCCCGATCCGTCGCCGCCGTGGCGCGCAGGCTGTCGACCGCGCTGCGCGGATCGCGGTCCTGGGTGACCTCGTGCTCGATGTCGCGCTGGCCCCGGATCGGCCGCTGGAGACCGGCACCGACGTGCCCGGCCACGTCTCCCTCCGGCAGGGCGGCTCAGCGGCGACGACGGCGATCTGGGCGGCGCGTCTCGGCGCCCGCACGCAATAGCTGACATCGGTGGGCCGCGACCAGGCAGGGCGCATGCTGGTCCGGGCGCTCGAGGCGGACGGCGTGCGGGTCCGCGCCGCGCGGCGGCGAGCGCTCGTTCGTGGCCGACCGTGGCGCCGCCGACCTGCTGCGCCCGGATGACCTGGCGCCGGCGTGGTTTACCCGCCTCGATCACCTGCACCTGCCGCTCTACTCCCTGCTGCCGGAGCCGCTCGCCTCGGCTGCGCGACGCGCCGCGGAACTGGCGCGGGCGGCCGGGGCGTCGGTGAGCGTCGACCTGGCCAGCGCGGGGCCGATCGTGGGCGCCGGGCGGCGAGAAGTGAGTGGCCGGATCGAGGCCGTAAAGCCGGACGTGCTGTTCACCACGGTCGGCGAGGCGAGGGCCCTCCTGGCCGGCGGGCCTGCGGAGCGGCTGCTGGACCTTGCCGCTGTGGTGGTCGTGAAACGGGGTGCGCACGGCGCCACCCTGCTCGCTCGACCCAGCAGTGGCACCGACGGCGGCGGCGAGCGCCATCGGTTCGATGTGGCCACGCGACCGCTCGAGGCCCCCGATACGACCAGCGCGGGGGACGCGTTCGATGCCGGGTTCCTGGTGACGTGGCTGCTGGCGCGTCGCGAATCGGCGCCGCTCACGATCGCGCTGCATCGGAGCGCCGTCGCGGGCCACCGCGCGGCGGCTCGCCACCTGTCGGGGCCGCGGCTGGAGTTGAGCCTCGAATGAGCGGCCTTGCCGAGCGTCTGATGGTGGCACCCGAGGTGCGCTCGGCGCTCGCGGCGGGGCTGCCCGTGGTCGCTCTCGAGTCCACGCTGATCAGTCACGGCCTGCCGCACCCGCAGAACGTCGAGGTGGCGCGACGTTCGGAAGCGGAGGTTCGGGCCGCGGGTGCGGTGCCCGCGACGGTGGCCATCCGCGACGGGCGGATCCTGATCGGCCTCGACGACGCCTCGCTCCTCGAGCTCGCCCGGGCCGCGGGTGTCCTCAAGGCGGCGCGTCCCACGCTCGCGGCAGCGCTCGTCCGGGACGGGTGGGCCGCGACCACCGTCTCGGCCACCATGATCGCGGCGTCCGCCGCCGGGATCCGGGTCTTCGCGACGGGCGGGATCGGAGGCGTTCATCGGGGAGCCCCGTTCGACGTGTCGTCCGACCTGGAGGAGTTGGCCCGCACCCCGATGGTCGTCGTCTGCGCAGGCCCGAAGGCGATCCTGGACGTGCCGGCGACCATGGAGTACCTGGAGACCCGCGGCGTGCCGGTGGCAGTGATCGGCCAGGACCAGGTCCCGGGCTTCTACGCGCGGGGCAGCGGCGTGCGGGCGCCCCAACGCGTCGACGACGAGGCAGCCGCAGTCGGGCTGGCGCGAGCGCACCTGGCCCTTGGGCTGGGGTCCGCAGTGCTCGTGTGCGTTCCGGTGCCGGCGGCCGAGGCGCTCCCCGACGACGTGACCCGCGACGCGGTGGAGCACGCGATCGCAGAGGCGGCAATGGCGCGGGTCCACGGCCCGGAATTGACGCCCTGGCTGCTCGCCCGGGTCGCCGCGCTGACCGGCGGTGCCTCGCTGCGCGCGAACACGGCGCTGATTGCGAACAACGCCGCGGTCGCGGCGAGGATTGCAGGGCTGTTGGCCCAGGCGGAATGACGGGCGCGATCCCCGGGATGCAGTCCGGGCCCGCGCCCGAGCGGCGCGCGGGTTGGGCCGTCGCGTCACGCCGAGGGCGCTGCGGAGCGCGCATGGCGGGCCACATCGAAAGCAGCCCGACCGATTGAGCCCTCGATCGAGTTCATCGTCACGCCCAGGGCGGGATTCCACCGGCCATGGCGTTCTCGCGGTGGCCGCGCGCAGCGATCGGTGGCGCGAACCTCCAGATCAAGCGCCGTCAGCGTGATCTTCGCCGGGACGGGCGACGGCCGGACGACATCGGCACGGGCGACGGCCGGACGACATCGGCACGGGCGACGGCCGGACGACATCGGCACGGGCGACGGCCGCGGCCACGGATCCGCGAGTGACCGGCTCGCGCATGGGCTCCACGACCGCGGACTCACGCATTGGCCGGGGCGCGGGGCGTGCCCCGGCGACGTCGTGCGTCTTGTGGCGCCCGAATCGCACGGCTAGACTCGCCGTGGATGCGGATCTACGACGGCAGCCCGCGACAGGACTTCGAGGAAGTGTTCCGCTCGATCGGTGCGTACCTCGATCGTCGCGGCATGAAGGAAATGCTCCTCGCCGAGGCCCCCGACGGCTTCATCGTGCAGGGCCTTGTGCTGGTCGGCGGAGGAACATGGTCCGACACGATCGGCCAGCAGTCGAAGGAGACGCTGACCTTCCTGGATGACGACATCTCGCGCTTCATGGAAGAAGGCGTGGCCCGTCGGAACAGCCGCCTGACGGCTTCCGCGCACGTGGCGGGCTACTATGAGCTGGCGCTCCGGGTGATCGGGCGCTACATGGACGAGCAGAAGCCCAGGGACGTGTTCTTCTTCGAGCAGGACGGCAACTTCGTCGTCCGCATGCTGAGGAGCAGCCAGGTCGGCAGTCGGCACGTGCTCTTCGAGTTCACCGCCGAAGACGTCAAGAAGATGATCGCGGAGGCGCCCAACCGGCGCGGCCGCGATGCAGCCAGATCGGGGGCCAGCCCCGGCCGAGGCGCGTAGGCGCAGGGAGGTCCAGGATGAAAGCACTCAAGACGGTGGCCGTGGCGCTGGGCATCACCCTGGCGGCCCTCGTCGTGATCCCGCTCATCGTGCTTGCCGGCCTCTTCGTGTGGCTCAAGCTGACCGAGGAGTCGGACGAGGAAGCGCTCGAGCTCGACCAGGAAGGGGCCTGACCGCCCGCTCCTGAACTCGTCGCCGGATCGATCGGCCGGGCCTTCGGGCTCGGCCGATCCGCGTTTCCGGGGCTGTCGAGCCCGGCCGCGCGCGAATGCGATGCGATGGCGCCTGCGCCGCCGGGCTGGACGTACCCGGACCCCGTCCCGGGCCTTCGGCACGCGATGCGGCTGACCGGAGGAGCCGCGGCCGCGGCCGCCCCGCCGCGCGCCGCCGCCCCGGCGCACGGCGGATATCATCGCGCCGCCCCGAAACCTGCGAGGTCCCGTCCGATCACGCTGTCGCGAGCCGCCCATCCCCCGGTCGTCCGTCCCGCCGCATCGGCGCGCGACCGCCGCCTCGCCGAGATCGCGATGCTGACCGTCATGGTCTTCTGGGCCGGCAACTTCGTCGTGGTGAAGGGCGCGCTCGCCGAGCTGCCACCCGTCGCCTTCACGACCATCCGCTTCCTGCTCGGCGCGGCGGTACTGCTCGTGATCTGCCGCTGGCGCGAGGGATCCGTGTCGCTGCCGCGCCGCGATCTCGTGCAGCTGGCGGCGCTCGGCGCGATCGGCTTCGCGATCTACCAGGCCCTCTGGACCACGGCCCTGGGGCAGACGACCGCTGCGGACTCAGCGCTGCTCGTTGCGGCCACGCCGATCATCACCGCCCTGGTGGCGGCCGCCATCGGCGCCGACGAGTTGACCCCGCAGATGCTCCTGGGCGCGCTGGTCGCGTTCGCTGGCGTGGCGCTGGTCGTCCTGACGGGCGCGGACGGCGGCTTCGGCGGCCGCGCGATCGGCAACATCCTCACGCTCGTCGCCGCCGCGTGCTGGGCGCTCTACGTCTCATTCGGGGCGCCCGTCCTGCGCCGCCACTCGCCGCTGCGGACCACCACGTGGACCGTCACCTTCGGCACCCTCTTCCTCCTGCCGCTCGGTGCGTGGGAGTACGCGGCGGGGAATCCGCACCCCACCATCGCCACCGCCCTCGCGGTGCTGTACGCGGGCCTCGTGTCGGTGGCGTTCGGCAACGTGGCCCAGTTCTGGGGGGTCAAAGTGCTCGGCCCGACGCGCGCGGCCAATTTCCAGTTCCTCGTCCCCGCGCTGGCCGTGGCACTTGCCGGGGTCTTCCTCTCGGAGCAGATCCGCGTCGAGCAGGTCATCGGCGGGATCGTGATCGTGCTGGGGATCCTCGTGGCGCGCGGTGGACGGCGCGTCGGCGGCCGCCCGCTCGAGGTCGCCGTGT
>VGPE01000003.1 GCA_016875645.1 Chloroflexota bacterium | reverse complement strand
GCGGCGAAGGAGGCGATCATGGCCAGGCCGCAGCGGATGATGTCCTTCATCGTGACGACGAGCAGGGCCGTCCCGATCATCGCCGCCGCGAAGATCAGAAACAGCACGTCGTCCCAGCCGATCCCGATGAACGGGACCGTGTTCGGTATCGCCACGAACTCCCTCTGGCTCCCTTGACTGGCAGCACCCGCGACCGGCCTGCGAGCCGACCCGGGCCAGTCCCTCTTCGACCGTTACTTGTGATGGGCAGGCAGTGACGCCGAGCCGTGGCCGTTGCCATGGCCGTGACCGTTGCCCTCGCCACCGGCGCCGGGAACGCGCGCACCGATCGTTGCGGGCAGGACGGGCAGGAGGCGGCCGGGATCGAGCAGGCGGCCCTCGGCCATGGCCCGTTCGGCCCAGTCGCGCTCGCGTCGGATGTAGCTGACCTCGGTGTCGCGTGCCGTGGCTGAATACGCCAGCAGGTCGATCATCGGCTGCACACGGCTGTCGTGCGCAAGCTCGAGCTCGGTGCTGTCGCGCAGCGCGTCGTACGGGCAGGCATCCACGCAGATGCCGCACAGGATGCAGCGGCTCTCGTCCACCTCGTACTTCTGCAGGACGCGGGGCTTGGGCATGAGGGCGCCGGTCGGGCACGTCTCCGCACAGCGGCCGCAGGACACGCACGGGGTGTCGTTGAGGCTCATGTCGAGCGGCGTCGTCACGAGCGTGTCGAAGCCGATCCGCATGAAGTCGTAGCAGGCGGCCCCAACGACCTCCGCACAGACGTTGGCGCAGCGTCCGCAGTCGATGCAGCGCGAGGGCTCGCGCAGGATGAAGGCGTGGCTGTCGTCGCGAAGGTAGTCGTGATTGGTGCCTGTGAACCGGTTCTCGGTCACCGAGCGATGGCCCGCCCCACTGTGATGCTGCGGCTCCAGGGTGCGCAGTGTCGTGCCGTACTCGATCCCCAGGCGCCGCAGGTCGCAGAACCCGATCGCCTCGCACGTGCACTGGAGACAGCGCGTGGACTCGGCGACGGCCGCCTCGCGGGTATACGGGATCTCGTACTCGATGTAGTTGGTGTTGCGCGCCTCGGGCTCCATGGCCGTCATGCGGTAGCGCGGCTCCTTGGCCTCGCTCGTGAACGGCACGATCGAGAGGAACTCCGGCTTCGGCTCGGCCAGGGTCTGGCGCGTCCGGATCGCATCGAGGTCCATCCCGCGCACGTAGGCGTCCGCCGCGTAGGCGGCCCGCCGACCCTCGGCGACGGCTTCCACGACCGTTGCGGACCCGATGCGGACGTCGCCGGTCCCGAACACGCCGGGCCGCCCGGTGGCGAAGGTGACTGCGTCAGCCGCCAGACGGCGCTGGCGATTCGGCTTGGGGCCCTCGCTGCCGGGCCCGATCCACGACAGGTCGGGGCCCTGGCCGATCGCCAGCAGCACCCGGTCGCAGGGCAGCGTGAACTCGGTGCCGGCCGCCGGTTCCGGGCGTCGCCGGCCGGATGCGTCGGGCTCGCCCAGGCGCATCCGGATGAACTCAACGCCGGTCACCTTGTTATTCGCGTCGGTGACGACCCGGACCGGGCCGGCCTGGAAGATCGCCGTCGCGCCTTCCTCGATCGCCTCGTGGACCTCGTTCGACGCCGGCATGTCCTTCATGTCGCGCCGGTAAACGAGGGTCACGTCGGCGGCACCCTGGCGCACGGACGTGCGCGTGCAGTCCATCGAGGTGAAGCCGCCGCCGATCACGACCACCCGGCTGCCCTTGTGGCCCGGGTACTCCAGGCCGAGCGTCGCGGTCCGCAGGTACTCGAGTCCGTCGATGACGCCGTCGGCGTCCTCACCCGGGATCCCGAGCTTATTGGTGTCGTAGCACCCGATCGCGACGAGGACCGCGTCGTAGCCCTGGTTCTGGAGGTCGTCGAGCGTGAAGTCGCGACCCAGGCCCTGGTTGCACACGAAGCGGCCGCCGAGGCGGGTGATGCTCTCGTACTCGCCCTCGAGCACCTCGACCTTGGGCAGGCGGTACTGGGGGATGCCGTAGCGGAGCATGCCGCCCGGAGCCGCGTCACGCTCGAAGATCGTCACGTCGTGGCCGACGATGAGCAGGTAGTACGCCGCGGCAGCGCCCGCGGGCCCGGATCCGATCACCGCCACCCGGCGCCCGCTCTTCTCGCGCAGCTCGAACGGGACGGGCGGGTCGATGCCCTGGTCGTTCATCTGCTTGAGCACCTGGTCGCCGGCGTAGCGGTGCGAGTCGCGGATCGCGATCGCCTCGTCCACCTCGTCGCGCCGGCAGTGCTCCTCGCACGGGGCAGGGCAGACCCGGCCGAGGACCGACGGGAAGGGGATCGTGCGCTTGAAGATCCGCGTGGATTCCCGCCAGTTCGTCTCGGCGTTCATCTTGAGGAAGCCCGGGATGTCGATGTGACTCGGGCACTTGTTCTGGCACGGCGGCAGGCAGTACGCGTTGTGGTCGCTGAAGATCAGCTCGAGGTTGGTTCTGCGCAGCCGGCGCATCTCCTCGGTCTGGGTCTGGACCTTCATGCCCGCCTCAGCCGAGCGTGAACAGGAAATCGGCGGGTGGTCCTCGCCCTCGACCTCGACGACGCACATCCGGCAGGCGCCGAAGCCCGGCAGCTTGGGCTCGTAGCAGAGCGTCGGGATCTCGATGCCGTTGTCGCGGCAGACCTCGAGGATCGTCTGGCCCTCGAATCCCTCCACGACGCGACCGTCCACTTCGATCCGGATGCGCGGCGTTGCCACCGGGCGCTGCGGCGCCTGGATCGTGAGCAGCGTCTCGGCGAGGGCGGTGGCGTCGGCGTCCGGGCGGACGATCAGGTCGGTCATCGGATCTCGCGGGCGTGGGTGATGCGGGCGAGGGACGAGAGTGTCATCAGTGCGCCGCTCCGCTCACGGCGATCGGCCGGCAGACGCCGGCAGGGCACGTCCCGCGGAGCAGGTGATCGTCGAGTTCGGAGCGGAAGTATCGCATCCCGGTCGTCAGCGGAAGGGTCGCAAGGCGCTCGTGGTCGCACAGCCCGGATTCGGAGACATCGTGGCAGAGGTCGCTGATGAGTTGGGCGTCGGTGGGCCGCGGGTGGCCGTTCGTGGCGCGCTCGGCGATCTCCGCCAGGCGTCTGAGGCCGATCCGGCACGGGATTGTCTTGCCGCACGCTTCATCCGCGCAGAACCGGGTGAGGAGGCGGGCGAGGTCCACGACACAGGCGCGCTCGTCGGCCACGACCACGGAGCCCGAGCCGATATGGCCGCCGACGGACCGCAGCGCCTCGAACGCATATGGGGTGTCGAGCAGGTCGGCCGGTAGCAGGCCGCCGGACGGCCCGCCGACGAGGACCGCCTTGATCTTCCGGCCGCCGCCGAACGCGGCCGTTAGGCCAACGATCTCGCGCAGCGGGGTGCCCGTCGGGACCTCCGCGATGCCCTCCGTTTCAAGGCCGCGGACCTGGACCAAAGCAGTACCCGGTGCGTCGGGCGAGCCGATGGCCGCGAACGCTGCGGCGCCGTTGGCGATGATCCACGGCACGGCGGCGAGAGTCGCGACGTTGTGGACCACCGTCGGCTGGCCGAAGAGCCCGCGCGCCGCGGGGTAGGGCGGCCGCTGCTCGGGCTGGCCGCGCTTGCCCTCGAGGGCCTTGAGCAGGACGGTCTCCTCGCCCAGCATGTATGCACCCTGCACCACCCGGACCGTGACCGTGAGGTTGACGCCCGACTCCAGGATGTCGGTGCCCAGGAAGCCGGCCTCCTCGGCGGCGAGGATGGCCTCGTCGAGCCGGCGGATGGCCTCGGTGTACTCGGCCCGGATCGCGATCACCGCCTCGGTCGCCCGGATCGTGTAGGCGACGATCGCGATGCCTTCGAGAATGGCCCAGGGGTCGCGTTCCATCAGGATCATGTCGGTGAACGACGCGGGATCGGCGCCGTAGCCGTTCGCGACGACGAACCGGCGGCTGCTCTCCTGGGCCCGTGCCGCTCGCCACTTGGCCGCCGCCGGGTGCCCCGCGCCGCCGCGGCCCCGAAGGTTCGCCCGCTCGACCTCGCCGATGACGCCCTCAGGCCCGAGCTCGTCAATGGCGAGTCGCAATCCCTCGAACGCGCCGAGGGTGAAGGCCCGCTCGAGGTCGGGGCCCGTCTCTGGTGCCAGGTCAGGGACGGAGATGTCCCGTTCGGCGCGGGCGAGCAGGATCCGCGGCCACTCGGCGGGAGTGGCGAGCAATCGGGTCATCCGGTCAAACCCTGGCGCCGATGCCCGAGAGTGTCCGCGCCCAGGCTGCAGCGGACTCCACGGTGAGCCCCACCTGGGTGGTCCCGTCGAACGTGACGAGCGGTGCGGTCGCGCCGGGGATGTGGCTCGCCAGCTGTTCGATGCGGATACCACCATGTGTCGGCACTGACCCGATCTCGGTTCCGAGCGAGGCTTCGAGCACCTCGAGCACACGCCCGCCGCCGGCCATCAGGCAGCTCGTGCAGCGACAGACCGCGACGACTCGAACCGGCGGATCGAAGCGCAGATGGCGGTAATAGGACGCCGTGCCGTAGAGCATCGCGTACCACGCGCCGGTCGCGTCGCTGATCCGCTTGAGCGCTGCGACCGGCAGGTAGCCGTACGCCGCGTCCGTGGCCTCCAGGATGCGCAGCATCTCCTTTGGGTCGTAGTCGTAGCGCGCGAGGGCCTCGTCCACCGCCCTCATATCAATCGGCTCGAAGTGCTCGTACTCGCGGTCGGGCACCGGGCGGCCGGAGCGCCGCAGCGCAGATTCCTCGCGTCGCTCGCCGTAGGTCTCGGGCGGGCCCCAGTGGACGTGGAAGCGGCCCTTGGTGTCGATGCCACCCATGTCGATGCACTCGATCGGGCAGGCCTGGGCGCACTGGAAGCACGTCTCGCACTTGAGCGTGCCCCACTCGTCGTACAGCAGTTGCAGCCGGCCGCGGAAGCGCGGGCTGACGTCCGGCGCCGCCTCCGGGTACATGATCGTGGCCTTGGGCTGGAAGAAGCGCACGAGGCCCAGCGCCATGCCCTTCGCCAGGCCCAGACCGGGCACCAGGCCCGACAGCAAGCTCATCGAGGAACGCTCCGAGTGCTCGTTGCGATGCTGGCCGTGCGGGTCATCAGCGGCCCAGCACGATGATCGCGAGCGCTGTCACGAACAGGTTCAGAAGCGCCGCGGGCAGCAGCCACTTCCACGCGAAATTCATCAGCTGATCGATCCGGACGCGGGGCAGCGTACCGCGCAGCCAGACGAAGAAGAACACGAACCCGTAGGCCTTGATCATAGACCAGAGCAATCCGACGACCCACTCCCAGCTGACGAAGGCCCAGCCGAGGACCGCCGCGACCGCCAGCACGTTGAACAGCACGAACCCGATCACGAGTGCCTGCCAGGTGGGCATGGAGCTGCGCATGAGCCAGAACGGCGCTGCCAGCGCGAGGGTTCCGATCAGGGGGACCACCGCCACCAGGATCAGCAGCCCGATTCCGAGGCTCGCCGGATCGAGGTTCGCGCTGATCGGGAACGGCCAGTCGAACGGCGCGTTCCAGCCGCCGAAGAACAGCGTCACGGTGAGGGCCGAGACGATGAACATGTTCACGTACTCGGCGAAGAACAGGAAGCCGAAGCGCATGCCCGAGTACTCGGTTGCAAAGCCCGCCACGATCTCCGAATCGGCTTCGGTCAGGTCGAACGGGGCGCGATTGGCCTCGGCGGTGATGGCGATCAGGAAGATCAATGCGCCCAGCGGCTGCTGGAACACGTACCAGTCCAGGAACGAGCCGGACTGGTTGAGCACGATCTGGTTGAGGCTCATCGTGCCGGCCAGCATGAGGATGCCGACGACCGAAAGCGTCAACGGGATCTCGTACGAGACGATCTGCGCCGCGGCGCGGAGCCCGCCCAGGAGCGAGTACTTGTTGAAGCTGGCCCAGCCGGCCATCATCAGCCCGACCACCGTCAGGCCGCCGACCGCGAAGAAGTACAGCAGCCCGATGTTGAAGTCCTGGCCAAACAGCCCGGGTGCAAACGGGATGACCAGGAACGACATCACGGTGCCCAGGAAGACCACCACCGGCGCCAAGGTGAAGATGGTCCGGTCGGCGCCGGTCGGGGTGAAGTCTTCCTTGCCGAGCACCTTGAGCCCGTGGACGACCGACAGGAGGGTGCCCCAGGGACCAACCCGATCGGGGCCGATCCGCAGGTTCATGAAGGCAATGACCTTCATTTCCATGAAGATGTTCAGGAAGGCGATCGGGATCGCGGCGAGCAGCACCGCGGTTGCAGCGATGACGAACCGCACGAGCGGCAGGTTGTCGCCGAGGATCTGGAGCACGAGCGGCCCCAGCAGCATGATCGCGATCAGCCCGCCCAGCCCGAGCACGAGCAGCAGCGGCACGACCGTGAAGAAGATCTTCCCGGGCAGCGTCAGCCGGCCCCACGCCCGCGAAACGGTGGTCATCGAGCGGCCACCGAACTGACCGTTCGCCCGTTAGGCGAGGCGAGCGCAAGCGGAGGCGCGAAGCGCCCGAGGCGTGAGCGAGCGCGCGCAGGCGACGACGCCGCCATCGGCCGCATCACGGGCGCATTCACTTGTCGACGCCGCCCATGACCGGGTCGAGGCTCGCCATGATGGCCATGGTGTCGGCGACCAGGTTGCCCGGCACCAGGCGACCGACCGACCCGAGATGCACAAACGATGGATCGTGGATCCGCAGCCGGAAGGGCTGGTCGGTTCCGTCGCTGATCATGTACATGGTGTACTGGCCGCGCGGGCTTTCGACCGCCCCGTAGGCACGCCCCGGGCGCGGCCGGATCAGGCGTGGGATGCGGGCCATGATCGGCCCGTCGGGCATCTGGTGCAGGCACTGGTCGATGATGCGCAGGCTCTGCTTCACCTCGTCGACCCGGAGCAGGTACCGCGCCAGCGAGTCGCCTTCCGTGCGGGTCGGGACGTCGAAGTCCAGCTCCGGGTAGATGGAATAGGGGTGGGCACGCCGGACGTCGAACGGGACGCCGGTCGCGCGCAGGTTCGGCCCGGTGACGCACATCCGGAGGGCCATCTCGCGGTCCATCCGGCCGAGGCCGCGGGCCCGCCGGACGAAGATCTCGTTCTCGTTGAGAAGCTTTGTGTTGGCTTCGATCTGCGTCGCGGCGCGGCTCATCCAGGACCCGAGGCGGCTCATGAACTCGTGGTTCAGGTCGCCGTTCACGCCGCCGATCCGGAAGTAGTTGAAGAGCATCCGGGCGCCGGTCAGCGCGCCGAGCATCTCCACGATCTCGTCGCGCTCGATGAAGCTCCACAGGATCGGCGTCAGCCCGCCGAGGTCCAGTGCGAACCAGCCCATGAACAGCGCGTGACTGGCGATGCGGTTGAGCTCGCCCGACAGGACACGGATGTATTCGGCGCGGCGGGGGACCTCCAGGTCCAGGAGCTTCTCCGCGGCCTGGACGTAGGGCCACTCCATGAACAGCGACGAGATGTACTCGAGCGGGTCCAGCTGGTTGACGATGTGGTGGTAGTCGCTGTTCTCACAGATCTTCTCGACGCCGCGGTGGAGGTAGCCGAGCACCGGATCCAGGTCGACCACCTGCTCGCCGTTGAGCTTGAGCACGATCCGCAACACACCGTGGGTGGACGGGTGCTGGGGGCCCATGTTCACGAACATCTCGCCGTCGCCGAGGGTGTAGAACTCGGCTTCGCGCTCCGTGCGCGGGGGATACGGCGGGACCGGCTCGAAGACGCCGATTTCCTGGTCCAGCAGGACGCGGGGGTCGTCGGCCGAAGGTTGCCGGCTGTGGGTCACCATGTCAGGCTCCGCGGGCCGTCCGGACCGTGACCGACGGGTCGGCATTCACCGGGGCGTGCGACTGCTCGACATGCCGAACGCCGGCCCCGGGCGAACGGGCCGCATCGTCGGGCAGATAGAAGTCCTTGCGGAGCGGAAACGCCATGTAGTCAGGCGGCATGTAGATGCGCCGCAGGTCGCGGTTCCCCTCGAACGTGATGCCGAACATGTCGTAGGCCTCGCGTTCCATCCACTCCGCACCCGGCCACAACGGGGTGAGTGATGGGACCCGCGGATCGTCGCGCGACAGGCCGTCCGCGATGACCCGCAGCCAGTCCGCGGTCGTCTCGCTCCAGAGGTGGTAGACCACCTGCATCACGACGCCGGTGTCCACGCCACACACGTCCGAGAGGAACTCGAAGCGAAAGGTCGGCTCGTCGTGGAGGGCGCGCATGACCGCGGAGACATCGCCCGGGCCCACCCGGATCTCGGTCTCGTCGTGGCGCTGGTGGACCGGGCCCAGGAGAACGCCGCGGAAGCGGGTCTCGAGCCGCCGCTTGAACGCTGGATCCATGATCGTCCCGCTCAGACGCCGTCGGGCACGTTGGGCCCAACCATCCGCTCGGGCCAGTGGCCGCGGCGGTCTTTGACGAGCTGCTGCAGCTTCATCATCCCGAAGATCAGCCCCTCGGGTCGCGGGGGACAGCCGGGCACGTACACGTCGACCGGCATGATCCGGTCGATTCCCTCGACCGTGGAGTAGCTGCGCTTGTAGCGGCCGCCCGACACGGTGCAGTCACCCATCGCCACGCACCACTTGGGCTCCGGCATCTGCTCCCAGAGCCGGAGCAGCGGGCCGGACATCTTCGTGGTCAGGGTTCCCGCCACGATCAGCACGTCGGCCTGGCGGGGACTGGCGCGGAACGGGAACATCCCCCAGCGGTCCATATCGTTCTTGCTGGTGGCCGCCGACATCATCTCGATGGCACAGCACGCCAGTCCCGACAGGAGCGGCCAGAGGCTGTTCGCGCGGATGAGGTCCAGCACGTAGTCCGCCTTGGTCGGGATCACCTCGAGCGCCCCCCAGCGGGCGTTGTCGCGTCGAGCATCCTCGGTCTGCGCCCACTCGCGCAGGTGCGTGATCTCTGCGGGCCGTCCGCCGTTGTAGGCAATCGGGTTGGCCGAGGTCCACAGCGAATTGGGGACGACGATCGCCTCGGTGAGCGCCCGCGACGAATCCGCCGGCATGGCGACCGGCATGGTTCCGGCCTGCCCGGAGGCGCCTGCGGTCACGTCGCCGGGGGCGGCGCCACCGGGGGCACCGGGCGCATCAGGAGTCAGCGCCACGTGAGCACTCCCTTCCGCCAGGCGTAGGCGAGCCCCAGCATCAGGATGGCCACGAAGATGAGCATGCTCACGAAGCCGCCCAGCAACAGGTCCTTGAAGATGATCGCCCAGAGGTAGATGAAGATGACCTCAATGTCGAAGGCGACAAAGAGCAGAGCGTAGATGTAGAACGAGAGGCCGAACCGCGCGTGTGGGTCGCCGTACGTATCGATGCCGCTCTCGTAGGGCAGTCCCTTGTGATGGTCGCCCTTGTTGCGGTGGGTGAGCAGCCAGGACGCGCCGATCGTCAGGAACACGAACGAGACCCCCGCGAACGCGAAGCCCAGCACGTACCAGACGCCGGTCACGTCAACCTCATGTTTCATGCGTCCTGCCCGGGCGGAACGCAGCGCCGCTGAACGGTCCGGCGGTCGCCCGGTGAAGGGCAGGTGAATCTGCGGCGATCGGACCCGAGGCGCCACGGGCATTCTACTGTGCGTCCCCGCCCGGTGCCGCCGCCGGTGGCCCCGCGATGCGGTACGCGAGACCCTGCAGCGGTGGCTCGATCGGGATCCCTCGGCCAAGCACGCACACCTTGAAGGCGCCCATGGCACGGGGATCCAGCAGCCGGCCGAGCGCGGAGCGGAGCGCAACCCAACCCGCCAGGTCGGTCGCGGGATCAGTCCGGACGCGCTCCACGACGGTTTCCGCGCCGGCCCCGACGAGGAACTCCGCCTGGCTCGTGAGGCCCAGGGGCGTCAGGCCGGCTCGACGTGCGGCACGTTCCACGGCCGTGAAGTCCACGTGGGCGGTGAGGTCCTGCCGTCCGACGTCGGCGTACGGATCGTCGACCACGCGGTGGCCCGAGTAGCTCAGCAACGTGCCGGCCCCCCTGCGCTCGGAATAGAGGTCCGCGGCCCGGTACCCGTAGTCGACGATCAGCATGTAGCCGCGGTGCAGCCCCGTGGCTGCTTCGGCCAGCCACGCCTCGATGCCAAGGTTGACTTCACTCCGCTGACCGTCGGCAAGGTCCACGCCCTCGGCCGCCAGGCGTGCCGCGAGGGCCGGCGTGGAGGGCTCGCCCTCCTGGTCGGTGAAGGACCGGGCGGTTTCGCCTCGTCGAACGTAGACCTCCCGCAGGCGCCCGCCGCGCATCACCACGCGGTGGACGGGCAGAGCGTCCAGCAGCTCGTTGGCGAGGACGACCCCGGTGATCGGGGTGTCGGACGCGCCGGCCGTGACCCGCGCCAGGGGCAGGCGCGCTGCCAGCTCCGCACGCCGATGCCGGTTGAGCTCGATCGCTTCGTAGCGGACGTCCGCGCCCATCTCGCCCAGGATCGCCTCGGCCAGCGCGCCACTGCCGGCCGCGTACTCCCGGATGGTGAAGTCGGGCGGTTCGCCCAGGCGGGATCGCATCTCCGCGATCTGGCGGGCAACCACCTGGCCGAAGATCGGGTGCAGCTCGGGCGCCGTCAGGAAGTCTGCGCCGTGCCGGCCGGCGGCAGGTCGTGGCTGGAGGTAGTACCCGTGATCCGGGTCATAGAGCGCAAGCTCCATGAAGCGGGCGAACGGGATCGCCCCGCCCGCACCGTCGATCTCCCGCCCGATGATCTCGGCCAGCTCGGCATCGGACAGGGGCGCCGTCATGTCGCCTCATCCCAGAGGCTCGGCCGCAGCCGCGCATCCGACGGCGCGGCCGGCTCCTCCGGCTCCGGCGCGGCCGGCTTCTCCGGCTCCTCCGGCTCCTCCGGCTGATCCAACCAGCGAACGGCACCGGGGATCAGGGGCAGCCCGGGTCCCACCAGGGTGTGCCCACCCAGCAGGATCGGCCGGCGCGCGGCCAATGCCCGCCGCGTCAGCTCGCGCAGCCACGGATCGCGCACCTCGTCAGGGCGGAGGAGATCGGACGCGAGCCGCTGTGCCAGCGGTGGCCAGCGCCGCTCGTCGCTCCCGAGCCGGTGCGCCAGCAGGACCCGGCTGTCGAGCACCGCCGCGTCGCAGAGCTGACCGATCAGCGGTGCCAATTGTCGCGGGCCGGATTCGTCAAGGGCCAGCGCCAGCAGCGATCGCGGCGGGGCGAGCTCGACCGAGGCCGCCGGGACGGCCGGTGGCTGGTCGCGTTCCTCGTCGAGGTCCCCCAGCGCAAGGGCGGTGCCAGAGCGCATGCCCCGCTCCTCGATGAGGGCGCGGACGCGGCAGGCCACACGGGTCTCGAGCCAGCGCAGGGTCCGTGACGACGAGCGGCCGGCCACGAAGAGCTCAGAGCGCCGGTCCGCCATCACCGCCACGACGCCACGCAGGGCGTCGGTGAACTCGGGGGCACCGGCCGCGATTTCGCGGGCGAGCGCGCGGAGTGCCGGCGGACAACCGGGATCACCGGCGAGCAGGACCACATCGAGTGGCGAGTCGATGTCGACACTGAGGCGCCAGACGTTCCGGCGATCGCGCACGGGCACGCCGGCCCGCTCCGCGAGCCAGCGCGGGAGCGCGTTATCAGACGGCAGGTCCGGCAGGGCCAGGAGGATGGCCGCGTCCGGGATCGCAACGGCGTCGGCCGAGTAGTAGCTGTTGGCGAGCGCAACCGGGCGTCGCGCGACACTGCGGGCCACCCTGACGAACTCCTCGAGGTCCAAGCGGCGCGCCAGCGGCATCGCCCCCGACCCGATGACGACGAGGCCATGGCGACGGCCGGGCAGGGTCGCCTCGACCACCTCGCGCGCCAGGGAGCGCAGTCGCTGGCCGAACGTGAGCGGCCCGCCATCCTGGCTCACGACGCGCACGTGTTCCGCCCCGGCCGCCACGAAGGCGGCGCGATGCCCCTCGGCGATGACCTCGCGGGCGGTCGCAAGCCAGCGGACGGGCTCGCCACCGTCTGCGGGGGATGGCGGGTGGAGGATCAGGACCGTGACCGGGCGCACCCGCCGATCCTAGGGCGGCGGGGTTTGACTACGATCCCGATCGTGACACGCGCGTATATCGGGCTCGGGGCGAACGTCGGCGATGCCGAGGCAGCGCTGGCCGGCGCGGTCGGCGCACTGGCGGCGCTGCCCGGGACGCGCGTGGTCGGCGTCTCGCGACTCTATGTGACACGGCCGGTGGGGGTCGCCGATCAGCCGGACTTCCGCAATGCGGTCGTCGCGCTGGACGTACCCCCGGGCCCGGACCCGGCGCAGGGAGCGCTCGACCTGCTGGTCCACCTCAAGGCGCTTGAGCGAGCGGCCGGCCGCAGGGCCCGCGGCCGCTGGGGCCCACGCGAGATCGACCTCGATCTGCTGGCATTCGGTCGTCATCGCCTCTCGCTCGACCGGCCGCCCGACGGCCAGTCGCGCGACGTCGCCGTGAAGGGCGTCCGGCTCCTGGTCGTGCCGCACCCGTCCGCCCGCGAGCGTCTGTTCGTGCTTGCCCCGTGGGCGGACCTTGCGCCCGGACTGGTGCCGCCGGGCTGGGGCGAGACGGTCGGGTCCGCGCGCCGCCGACAGGAGCACGTGGAGGGCTCGGGCGCCGTCAGGGTCGCGGGTGACTGGGACCCGGCCGCCGGCCGCTGGCGCCGCGCTTCACGCTGAAGGCGGCACCCCCCGCACATCGGGGCGGACATCGCGCCGGATCGACCTGCCTGGATGCCCGAATCCCGCCCACGGCGTGAAACCGTCAGGCACCGAACACGCCCGGTCAGGTTGCGATCGTCGAAGTGCTCGACGGAGCGCTCACAGCGTGAATCCCGACCGGACGGCGACCAGCGCGCCGGAAGGCGCGTCCAGCGCGCCGGAAGGCGCGCCCGGCGCGCGCGGTGGATGTCCGCGATGGTCGCCGTCGCGACGCGGAGGGCACGGGCCGACGGCATCCCGGGGTCGCGGGGTCTCCCCGCGGGGCCTTCCGCGAAAGCGCCTTCGCCGGAGGCCTACAGCCGGACGGACGGCGGCCGGTTCCGGTCGAACATGTGCACCGTATCGACGAAGCGGATCGTCTTGCTGCGGTAGGTCATGACGAGCGAGTGGGTTCGCGCCCCGCCGCCGAAGAAGCGGACGCCCTGGAGCACCTCACCGTCGGTGACGCCGGTGGCGGCGAAGACCAGGTGCTCGCCGCGGGCCAGTTCCTCGGTCTTGAAGACATAGTCCTCGTCACCGATCCCGCACATGCGCCTGGCCCGTTCGCGGTCGGATTCGTTGCGAAAGCGGAATCGGGCCTGGATCTCGCCGCCCAGGCAGCGCAGCGCGGCGGCCGTGAGCACACCCTCGGGGGCGGCCCCGATGCCCATCAGGGCATGCACGCCCGTGCCCGAAATCGCCGTGCTGATCCCGGCGATCACGTCGCCGTCCGATATGAGCGAGATGCGGGCACCCGCCTCGCGGACCTCGCGGATCAGGTCCGCGTGGCGCGGCCGGTCCAGGATGATCACCGTCAGGTCGTTGACGCCGCGCCCGAGCGCGGCCGCAATCCGGTGCAGGTTCTCGGTGGGCGAAAGCCGGATGTCGACCTTGCCGGCTGCGAGGGGCCCGACCGCCAGCTTGTCGAAGTACGTATCGGGAGCATTCAGCAGGCCGCCGCGCTCCGTTGCGGCGAGGACCGTGATCGCGTTGCCGGACCCGGTTGCGACCAGGTTGGTGCCCTCGAGGGGATCGACCGCGATGTCCACTTCCATGAGCGTGGCGCCGTCTTCACCCTCCATCCGGCCCAGGCGTTCCCCGATGTAGAGCATCGGCGCTTCGTCCCGCTCGCCCTCGCCGATGACGATCGTGGCCGCGATGTCCATATCGTCCATGGTCCGGCGCATGGCCTCGGTGGCGGCTCGGTCTGCCTCGTGGCGGTCGCCCCGGCCCATGTACCGCGCAGCCGCGATTGCCGCGGCCTCGGTGACCCGGACCATCTCGAGCGCGAGCAGCTTTTCCATCGGACTCCGAGGCTGAGCCGTCGTCACGTGGCAAATCCTCCCAGGCGATGTGCGTCAGGATCGGAAGTGGCGGCGACCGGTGAAGACCATGGCGAGATGGTGGCGGTTTGCGACCTCGATGGCCATCTCGTCCCGGACAGAGCCGCCCGGCTGGATGATGGCAGTCACGCCCGCGTTGGCGGCGATGGCGATGCCATCGGGGAACGGGAAGTACGCATCGCTCGCCATCACGGCGAGCTTGGCCCGATCGCCCGCCCGGCGCAGCGCGATCTCCACCGAGACCTGGCGGCTGGCCTGCCCTGCCCCGATGCCCACGGTGGCCGCGTTGCGGGCGAGCACGATGGCATTGGAGCTGATGTGGCGGACGGCGCGCCAGGCGAACAGCAGGTCGGTCAGCTCCTCGAGTGTGGGGCGCCGCTGGGTGACAACCTGCAGCTGGCCGCGGTCGAGCGCCAGATCGTCCTGGGTCTGGACCAGCAGGCCGCCGGAGATGCGCTTGAAGTCCAGCGTGGCGATGCCGTAGTCGCGCATCCCTTCGGTGGGGTCAGCGGGCACCGCCAGGATCTCGAGCTGCTCCTTCTCACGCAGGACGGCCAGCGCCGCGTCGCTGTACGACGGGGCCACCACCGCCTCGTACGAGTTGGCGGCGATCTCCCGCGCGGTCGCCACGTCCAGCTGGCGGTTCACGGCCACGATCCCGCCGAACGCGGCGACGGTATCGCACTCGAGCGCCCGGCGGTACGCCTCGGCCAGCTCATCGCTTGACGCGAGGCCGACCGGCTCGGTGTGCTTGACGATCGCGACCGCGGGCGATGTGAAATCGCGCGCGATGCGGTACGCCGCGTCGAGATCCATGAGGTCGTTGAAGCTGGGCGGCGCACCCTGGAGCTGGGTCGCATCGGCAAGCGTGCCGCTGCGATGGGTGGTCTCGCGGTAGAAGGCCGCTCGCTGGTGCGGGTTCTCGCCGTACCGAAGGTCGTCGACTTTCTCGAGCACCAGCGCGAGCCGGGGCGGGAACAGGTTTCCCGTCAGCTGGTGGAGGTACGCCGCGATTTCCGCGTGGAAGGCGGCGATGGCGCCGAAGGCTTCGGCGGCCAGCGCCTGGCGCAGCTCGGCGGAGGTGGTGCCCAGCTCGCGCAGCTCCCGGATCACACGCGGGTAGTGATGCGGGCTCGAGACAGCGGCCACCGCCACGCAGTTACGGGCCGCGGCGCCGAGCAGCGCGACGCCGCCCACGTCCACGAGCTCGAGCGCTTCATCGATCCGATGGACGCCGGCGCCGACTTCGGGCGCGAACGGCTTGACGTTGACGACCACGATGTCGATCGGCGCGATGCCGTGTTCCACGAGTTCGGCGAGTTGGCCGGGATCGTCGCGCCGGGCGAGGATGCCCGCGTACACCGCCGGGTGGAACGTCTTGACCTGGCCACCGACGAGGGGCGGCACGAGGGTCAGGTCGCTGACGCTCGCCACATCGATGCCGTCACCGGCGAGGTGCTCCCGCGTGCCGTCGGTGGCGTAGATGTCGACCCCGAGACTTCGCAGCTCCCGCGCGAGGGCCCCCAGGCCGTCGCGATTGGCGACCGAGATGAGGGCTCGCACCCAGCCTGCCTCCGTCCAGTGGGTCTCCGTCCGGGGCGGTGCCGGGTGCCGACCCGCCGGTCCGCCGCAGCGGGATCGGTCGTGATCCGCCCGCCGCGGCCCGAAGTCGCCTTCGGTCGCTCCGGACGGCGTCTCCCGGAGGGCGAGTATAGCGCGCGGTCATGGCATACTCGGTCAGCCGGACGGTGCTCCATGGAGGGCGCCCGCCGGCGTCGATGCCGCTCGGGCCGGGTCCGCCCGGGCCGTTGAGTGGCGCGCAGTTGCGGCGGGGATCGCCGCCCGAATGGCGCCCATACGCACGGGGAGAACCGTGAAGCACGAGCCCTGGGAATACCTGTTCATTTCCTTCAACAGCTTCAACTTCCATGACCTGTTCAACCCGATCTGGAGCAGTTCGCTGGTCCTCCTGATCGCGCTCGTGATCCTTTACAACGTCCGGACGCGGCAGCTGCGCACACACGCGCCATATCTCGAGATGTATGAGTGGCTGCTCTGGACGGGCGTGATCTCGTTCGGGCTCCTGGTGACCTACGCGCTGTTCGTCTTCGATTTCCTGTTCGTGGTCATCACGATCCCGATCATGCTGGGCGTGTTCATCTGGATCCGCTTCATCCACTTCCCGCCGATCCTGGCCGCCTACGAGCAGAAACTGGCTCGCCAGCGGTACTTCTCGCGCTCGCGGTTCGCGCATCCCGAAAGCACGATCCGCACGAAGCCGGCCCGGCGCCGCCGCCGGCGCTGACAGCGCCACTGCTGTGCAGATCGCTCGCTTCGGAGTCGGCAACCGGCGGGCCGAGGGCCCGAAGGGGTCGCGCAACCTGCAGGGCCAGGTCATCCACTCCGACGCGAACGGCGTGATCTCGGAGCTCGCCTTCGGCCGCCAGGGTCGCATCGAACCGCACAGCAACCCCAACACGACCTGGTTCGTGGTAATCGAGGGCGGCGGGTTCGTGCAGGTCGACGACGAGCAGTCGCGGGTCGCCGCGGGCGAGGCGGTCCTCTGGCCGGCCAACGTCGTGCACGCGGCGTGGACCGACCAGTCACCGATGCGCGCGATCGTGGTGGAACTGCCCGAGCTGGTCGAGTCGCGGGTGCTCGAGGGCACGGCGCGGGAGATCGCCGCCGGGGACGTCACGGCGCCCGGCGGTTCGCCGACGCCCCCACAGCGCGCGTACGGCCATCTCCTGGAACGACCGGCCAGCCGGTATGACGTCGCCGAGGGGGAACCCTTCTAGGGCCCCGATGTCGCGAGGGTTCGCGATCCCGGAACCCGCGACGGGCACGACACCCGCAATGGAGGCGGTCGGCCTCGTCAAGCGGTTCGGCGCGATCCACGCCGTCGATGGCATCGACCTCTCGCTGGCGCCCGGGCGCATCTACGGGGTCCTGGGCCCGAACGGCTCCGGCAAGACGACGCTCATCCGCCTCATGACCGGCCTCGCGCGCGCGACGGAGGGCAGCGTGCGCGTGCTCGGCGTCCCGATGCCGTCTCGGACCCTGCTCGCCCGGATCGGGTACATGACCCAGGGCGACGGGACCTACGCCGAGCTCTCCGCGTGGGAGAACCTGCGCTTCCTCGCGGCGCTCTACGGCGTCCGTGACGCGGCCCCGCTCCAGCGTGTGCTGGAACTCGTGGAGCTGGCCGATCGGCGCGGAACGCCGGCACTCGAGCTGTCGGGCGGGATGCGCCGCCGGCTCTCGCTGGCGTGTGCCCTGGTCCACGACCCTGCAGTCATCTTTCTCGACGAGCCGACGGTGGGCGTGGACCCGGCGCTGCGCGTGCAGTTCTGGGCCCACTTCCGGCGATTGGCCGACGCCGGGCGGACGCTGATCGTCTCGAGCCACGTCATGGACGAGGCGGACCGCTGCGACGAGCTGGTCCTGCTGCGAGCCGGTCGCGTGCTGGGGCGTGGGACTGCAGCGGAGCTGCGCGACCGGGCCGGCACGCCTGACCTCGAAGGGGCGTTTCTGCGCCTCGGCGAGCCGGTCCCGTGAACCCCTGGCGCGTCGTGGCGCTCGCGCGGCGAATCGTGGACCAGTTCCTGCGCGACCATCGCTCGCTCGGCCTGATCTTCGTCGCGCCGCTCGTGATCATGGCGCTGCTGGGCTGGGTGCTGCGCGACTCGTCGGCGCCGTCGCCGCGGGTCGCCATCGTGAACCTCGACGTCGCATCCGCGCCGAGCGAACGGGTGCGCGGCGCGCTGACCGAGGCAATCCGCCAGGCCGCTCTGCCGCTGGTCGAGGTCGGAGCGGATGAACCGGCGGCCGACGCCGCGCTGCGTGCGAGCGCGGTCGACGTGGTGATCCTGCTCCCGGTCGGCTTCGGTGCCGGATTGGCCGATGGCGACCCCCCGCCGCTGGTGATCGTGACCCAGGGCGTGCGCGGCACCGACGACAACGCGCAGGTGGAGGTCGTGTTGCGCCAGCTGGCCGGAGCGCTGCCCCTGCCGCCGGGCACCGCATCGATCCTGCGCCGCTCGGTCTTCGGGCCGCCGTTCATCGCCGGCCCGCCGGACGCGCTGGCGAGCTTCGCGCCTGCGCTGATCGGCTACTTCGGGTTCTTCTTCGTCTTCATCCTGACCGCGATCAGCTTCCTGCGCGAGCGGGTGGGCGGCACGCTTGAGCGGCTGCTCGCGACGCCGATCCGGCGCGCGGAGATCGTGGCGGGCTACTCACTCGGGTTCGCGATCTTCACCACAATCCAGGTCGTACTGATCCTGGCGTTCAGCCTGTCGGGCTGGTCCACGCCCGATGGCTGGGACGGACCTCGGGTCGCGATCGGCCTCGGGATTCCGTCGGCCGGCAGTCCGCTGCTGGCGTTCCTCGTGGTCCTGCTCTTCGCGCTGGGCTCGGTGAACCTGGGCATCTTCCTTTCGACCTTCGCGCGGACTGAGTTGCAGATCCTCCAGTTCATTCCGCTGGTGATCGTGCCGCAGGGGCTGCTGGGCGGCGTCTTCTGGTCCATCGAATCGCTGCCGGCCGCCCTGCAGCCGGTGGCGCGCGTCATGCCCCTGACCTACGCGGTGGAGGGATTGCGGGAGGTGATGGTGCGCGGCGCCGACCTCGCGTCGCGGACCCTGCAGCTGGACCTCGCGTTCCTGGCTGGGACGGCCGTGCTGTTCGTGGTGCTCGCCGGGGCGACGATCCGGCGGGAGGTCGTCTAGCGCGCCACGATCGCGCCGACCTGGCCCAGGACGCGCGCAGTGGCCCCCCAGACGAGCAGGCCGTCGAGCGAGTAGGCCCCGAAGCGGATCAGCCGCTCGCCGAACGCCCGCTCGACGATCTCGATCGGGGCGGGCGGCACGAAGGCCGCGAGCGGCGGCTCAAGGATCCGGCTGACTTCGCGCGGCTCCGCCCGATAGGCAGGTCGCCGTTCGGCCAGGGCCATGACCGGCGTCAGCCGGAAGCCGCTGACCGGGATCCAGACCGGGTCCAGTACGCCCACGACCGTCAGCCCGACGGCGGAAGGGTCGAGGCCGACCTCCTCCTCGGATTCGCGGATCGCGGTTGCGGCCGCGTCCACATCGTGCGGCTCTGCCTTCCCGCCCGGGAAGCTGACCTCGCCGCTGTGATGGGCGCCACCGACGACCCGTTCCGTCAGGAGCACGCACGCGTCACCCGATTCGTCCGGGTATACGAGGACCAGCACGGCCGCGGGACGCGATGTACTGGCGTCGAAGTGGACCGGTGTCCGCGCGGGTCCCTCCAGGATCACGGGCGTCAGCCTCGCGGGTCCCGGCGGCAGGCGCGCTGGCAGCGGCGACAGGCGCGCGACGGCAGCGTCGAACTTCATGCGCGGAGCATGCCCGTTCAACGCAAGCGGACGAGCGAGTGCGGCCGGTCGGATCAGTTGGGCCGTTCGGGCTTGTCGCCGTCGGGCGGCGTCCAGAGCCGCGACGTCGCCGTCCCGGTCGGGCCCCCGGAACCGGCTCCGGCACCCACCGGCTGGGCGCCTGCTCGGGCATCCCGGCGCGCCCCGGCGTCGGTGACCACCGTGGACCCTCCCGCCGAGAACACCAGCGTTCCGCCGACGACGTCGGCATCGACCGCGATCCGGTCGCCGGCCCGGAACTGGCCCTGGAGCAGCGCCCGCGCGAGCGGGTTCTCCACCAGCCGCTGGATCGTTCGCTTCAGCGGCCGCGCCCCGTAGGCCGGATCGGTGCCCTCGCGGGCGATCAGGGCCCGGGCGGCGGGCGTGAGCTCCAGCACGAGGTCGTGCTCGGCCAGCCGCCGTCCCAGGTCGGCGAGCAGGAGGTCCACGATCGCCGCGAGGTTGGCCTCCGTGAGCGCGTGGAACACGATCACCTCGTCGATGCGGTTGAGGAACTCGGGCCGGAATTGGAGTCGCAACTGCTCGGTGACGCCGCGCTTCATCTCCTCGTACGCGGTGTCCCCGCCCCGGCCGGCGTACTGCGCGATGACCTGGCTGCCGATGTTGCTCGTCATGATCACGACGGTGTTCTTGAAGTCCACCGTCCGGCCCTGGCTGTCGGTCAGCCGGCCGTCGTCAAGAACCTGGAGCAGAACGTTGAACACGTCGGGGTGCGCCTTCTCGATCTCGTCGAGCAGCACGACCTGGTAGGGCCGCCGGCGGACCGCCTCGGTGAGCTGGCCGCCCTCCTCGTAGCCCACGTAGCCCGGGGGCGCGCCGACCAGGCGGGACACCGAGAATCTCTCCATGTACTCGCTCATGTCGATGCGGACCATGGCGTGCTCGTCGTCGAACAGGAACTCGGCGAGGGCGCGCGCCAGCTCGGTCTTGCCGACGCCGGTCGGACCCAGGAACAGGAACGAGCCGATCGGCCGCCTGGGGTCCTTGAGTCCGGCCCGAGCCCGCCGGACCGCGTCCGAGACGGCCTCGATGGCCTCCTGCTGGCCGACCACGCGCTGGTGCAGCCGGTCCTCCATGTGGACGAGCTTGGCCATCTCGCCCTCGAGCATCCGGGTGACCGGGATGCCGGTCCAGGCGGACACGATCCCGGCGATATCGTCGGCGGTGACCTCTTCCTTGAGCATCGCACCGGGGCCCTGGAGTGCCGCGAGGGCGGCTTCCTGGTCGGCGAGGCGCTGCTGGAGCTCGGGCAGCGTGCCGTAGCGGAGCTTCGCGGCGGTCTCGTAGTCGGTCTGGCGCTGCGCCTGGTCGATCCGGACCTGGAGCGCTTCGAGATCCTCCTTCGACGCACGGATCGCCGCGATGGCGGACTTCTCGGCCTCCCAGCGCTGCTTCATGGCGCCGCCCTGCTCCTCGATGTCGGCCAGCTCCTTCTCCATGGCCTCGAGGCGCGACTTCGACGCTTCGTCCTTCTCCTTGCGCAGCGCCTCGCGCTCGATCTCGAGCTGGATCCGGCGCCGCTCGAGCTCGTCGAGCTCGGCGGGCATGGAGTCGATCTCCATCCGCAGCTTGCTGGCAAACTCGTCCACCAGGTCGATCGCCTTGTCGGGCAGGAAGCGCTCGGTGATGTAGCGGTGGGAGAGCGTGGCCGCGGCGACCAGCGCCGAGTCCGTGATGCGGACGCCGTGGTGGACCTCGTACCGCTCACGCAGGCCGCGCAGGATCGAAATGGTCTCCTCGATCGTGGGCTCATCGATGAGCACGGGCTGGAACCGCCGCTCGAGGGTGGCGTCCTTCTCGATGTGCTTGCGGTACTCGTCGAGCGTGGTGGCGCCGATCGTGTGCAGCTCGCCGCGCGCCAGCATCGGCTTGAGCAGGTTGCTCGCGTCCATCGCGCCCTCGGCGGCGCCGGCGCCGACGACCGTGTGCAACTCGTCGATGAAGAGGATCACGCGCCCCTCGGCGTCCTTGATCTCCTTGAGGACCGCCTTGAGTCGCTCCTCGAACTCGCCGCGGAACTTGGCACCGGCGATCAGGGCGCCCAGGTCCAGCGAGACGACGCGCTTGTCCTTGAGGGTCTCGGGTACGTCCCCACGCACGATCCGCTGGGCAAGGCTCTCGGCGATCGCGGTCTTGCCGACGCCGGGCTCGCCGATGAGGACCGGGTTGTTCTTGGTGCGGCGCGACAGGACCTGGATCGTGCGCCGGATCTCCTCGTCGCGGCCGATCACGGGGTCGAGCTTGCCCGCGCGCGCCTCCGCGGTCAGGTCGCGGCCGTACTTCTCCAGCGCCCGGTAGGTGGTCTCGGGGTTCTGGCTGGTGACCCGCTGGCCGCCGCGCACGCTGGCAAGCGCCTGCAGGAGAGCCTCCCGGCCGGCGCTGTGCCTCTCGAGCAGTCCCTGGCCGTCACCGCCGATCTCGGCGACGCCGAGCAGGAGATGCTCGGTGGAGACGTATTCGTCGGTGAGGCGCTTCGCCTCGCTCTCGGCACGCTCCACGACCTGCCTGGCCCGCGGCGCGAGGCTCAGATTGCCGCCCTGGATGCGGGCGCGCCGGGCGAGCAGCGCGGCGAGCTCGCCGCGGAACGCGGGCAGGTCCACGCCAAGGCGCCGCAGCGTCTCGGACGGCACGCCGTCGTCGGGCTCCACGAGCGCGGCGAGCAGGTGCTCCGCGTCCAGGATCGGGCTCTGGAGCGTCTCGGCGAGGCGCTGGGCAGCGAGGATGGCCTCCTGCGCCTTCTGAGTGAATCGGTCGAGTTGCATCGTGGGGTCAGCCTCCGAGGGGAGGAACAGAGAGCAGAGTTGACAGCATTATTGATAGGTGTGCTGCCACTGTAAATGGGGTGTTGGCGACGTCTTCCCGGGGCAGGCCCCGGGTCCCCCGATCGGCAGCGCCCCCGGACGTGCCGCCCGCGAGCCTGATCGACGCTGTCTCTCGCCGCGGCGGGACGGCCTTCGGCCGAGCGACTACCCGTCGCTCCGCGGGTTCGGCTGATCGACCTTCTTGAGGAACGCCTCCGCGGCGCTCTTCGCAGCCTCCGACAGGCCGGTCGGCAGGATGACCTGCACCTTCACGTACAGGTCTCCTCGGCCTTCGCCCTTCAGACGCGGCATGCCCTGGCCGGACAGACGGAACGTGCGGCCGTTCTGAGTGCCCGCCGGCAGCGTCAGGAGCACGCGGCCCGTCAGGGTTCCGACCGGCACCTCGGCGCCGAGGAGCGCCTCCCGCAGGGCCACCTTCAGGTCGCGCGTGATGTCGGCCCCGCTCCGGCTGAACACCGGATGCGGCCGCAGCCTCGTCGCGATGAACACGTCGCGCGCCGGCCCCGAGCCGCCCTTGCTCGCGATCCGGATCCGGCTTCCGGAGTCGACGCCGGCCGGGATCTTGAGCTCGAGTCGCTTGCCGTCAACGTCAACGATGCGTGTCGTCCCCGTGAATGCCTCTTCGAGGCTGATCTCGGCCTGGGCGTCGGGCCCTTGAGCGCGCCCGTCGGCCGCGGTCGGCGCGGAGCCGCCGGCCGCCGGCCCGCCCAGACCGGCGAGCATGTCCTCGATCGAGGGTGTCCCGGCTCCCCGCGCCTGGCGGGCCCGCGTCCGGGTCCGGCCGCTCGCACCGCCGGCGGCTGACTCCTCGCCGCCGAAGAACATGCGGAAGAAGTCGCTGAACTCGCCGGCGTCGCCGCTGCCCCGGAACTCGTAACGGACGTTGGCACCCTGCCCGCCGAAGCCGGAGAACCCGCTGAACGGAGCGCCGGTGCCGCCGGCACCCGGCCTCGAGCCGGCGCGCGAGTAGGCCTCCCAGTTGGAGCCCAGCTCGTCGTAGAGCTTGCGCTTCCCGGAATCTGACAGGACCTCGTTGGCCTCGTTGAGGTCCTTGAACCGCTGTTCAGCGGCCTTGTCGCCCTGGTTGCGGTCCGGGTGGTGCTGGCGGGCGAGCTTGCGGAAGGCCTTCTTAATGTCAGCCTGCGTTGCCGTCCGGGGCACGCCCAGGACCTGGTAGTAGTCCTTGTAGTCCATCGATTCAGTCCCCTGATCGAAGAAGCCCGGCAGGGTTCATCACCAAGCCGGGCTCCCTCGCATCGGACGGCCTCAGTCCGGGGTGGCCCGCTGAACCACCACCGGCGGCTGCTCGGCCGGCGGGAAGGTCGTTCGTCGAACCCGGCTCTCGGGCTCTGGCTTGAGCGGCTTGTCGCCCTCCACCAGCTTCGGGGGCTCCGCGGGGAGCGGCCGCGGCTTGCGCCGGAGAGCCGCCTCGAGCACCTGCTCCATGGAGTCGGCGAGGACCAGCTTGATCGACTTGCGGATCTCGTCGGGCACGTCGCGCAGGTCCTTCTCGTTCTTGCGGGGAAGGACCACGATCCTGGCCCCGGCGAGGTGCGCCGCCAGGATCTTGCTCTTGAGCCCGCCGATGGGCAGCACCCGCCCGCGCAGGGTGATCTCGCCCGTCATCGCGACGTCCTTGCGGACAGCGATGCCGGTGAACGCGCTGACCATGGCGGTCGCCATCGTCACGCCCGCCGACGGGCCGTCCTTGGGGATCGCGCCCGCGGGCACGTGGATGTGAAGCGTGTTCTTCTCGAAGATCTCGCGCGAGATGCCGAGCTGGGTCGCGTTGGCACGGATCCAGGACAGGGCGGCCCGGGCGGACTCCCGCATGACCTCGCCGAGCTGGCCGGTGAGGATGAAGTCCTCCTTGCCCTCCATCTTCGTGACCTCGACGGCGACGACATCGCCGCCGACCTCGGTGACGACAAGGCCGGTGGCGGAACCGGTCTGATCCTCGGCCTCGAGCTCGCCGTACTCCCAGCGCGGGGGCCCGAGGAACTCCTCGAGCTTGCGCCGGTCGACCACCGTCTTGCGCTTGCGGCCCTCCGCCACCGTGCGGGCGACCTTGCGCATGATGTTGGCGATCTCGCGCTCGAGATTCCGGACGCCGGCCTCCTTGGTATAGGCCTGGACGAGCTCGGTCATGGTCTCGTCGGTGATCTCGATGTTCTTCGGGGTCAGGCCGTGGTTCTCCATCTGCTTGGGGATGAGGAACCGCCTGCCGATCTCGATCTTCTCCTGCTGGGTATATCCGGGGAGCGCGATGATCTCCATCCGGTCGCGCAGCGGCGCCGGGATCGGGTCGAGGAGGTTGGCCGTGGCAACGAAGAGCACCCGGGAGAGGTCGAACGGCACCTCCAGGTAGTTGTCCTGGAAGCTGAAGTTCTGCTCCGGATCCAGCACCTCGAGCAGCGCCGAGGACGGGTCGCCGCGGAAGTCCATGCCGATCTTGTCGACTTCGTCGAGCATGAAGACCGGGTTGTTCGACCCGGCAGTCTTGATGTTCTGGATGACACGACCGGGCAGCGCGCCGATGTAGGTGCGCCGATGGCCGCGGATCTCCGCCTCGTCGTGGATGCCGCCCAGGCTCATCCGCACAAACTTGCGGCCCATGGCCCGCGCGATGCTTCGGCCGAGGGACGTCTTGCCGACACCGGGCGGGCCGACGAACGCCAGGATGGGGCTGCGGATCTTGTCGGCGAGGGCGCGGACGGCGAGGTACTCGAGAATGCGCTCCTTGATCTTCTCGAGGCCGTGGTGGTCCTCGTCGAGGATCTTGGCGGCCTCCCTGATGTCGAGCTGGTCCTCGGTTGCAACGTTCCACGGCAGGCCGACCAGCCAGTCGACGTACGTCCGGATGACGCCCACCTCCGGCGACGCCGACGGGATGCGGCTCATCCGGTCGATCTCCTTGATCGCCCGGGCCTTGATCTCGTCGGGCATGCCGGCGGCCTCAACCTTGTCGCGCAGCTCGTTGATCTCGGCCTGCTGGGGGTCGTCCTCGCCCAGCTCGCGCTGGATGGCCTTGAGCTGCTCGCGGAGGATGTACTCCCGCTGGGTCTTGTCCATCTCGGACTTGACCTCGGACTGGATCTTCCCCTTGAGCTCGAGGATCTCGATCTGGCGCGCCAGGAAGTTCGAGACCAGCTTGAGGCGCTCGATGACGTCGACCGTCTCGAGCAGCTCCTGGCGCTGCTCGGTGGTCATGTCCGGGCTGTAGGCGACCATGTCGGCCAGCAGCCCCGGCTCGCTGATGTTGCGCGCGGCCACCGCCGCCTCAGGCGGGACCGGTGCGCCGTTGGCGACGTACTGCTCGATCTGCGCCTGGACCGTGCGCATGAGCGCCTGGACCTCGACTCCCGTCGGGGTCTCGTCGGCGAGATCCACGATCCGGGCCCGCAGGTGGGGCGAGGTCGAGGAAAACCCCTCGACGCGGAGCCGGCCCTGGCCCTGGACGATCGCGCGGACCGTCCCGTCCTGGAGCTGGACGATCTGGGCGATCTTGGCGAGCGTCCCGACGGTGTAGAGCTCGGAGGGGTCGTTGATGTCCTCCTGGTCAGCCTGCCGCTGGGTGACCAGCGCGATCGGCCCGTTCTCCGCGACGGCCGCGTTCAGGGCGGCGACGCTCTTCTCGCGGCCGACCTGGAGGGGCACGATCATCTCGGGGAAGATGACCGTCTCCCGCAGTGCCACAAGGGGCAGGTCGCGAACGGTGCCGGCCGGCTGGGTCGGCACGGCCGTCTTCTTCGGCTTGGCGTTCGGCGTTTCAGGCGCCATGGAATCTCCTCTGGGGATGGCTTCGCTTGCGCGCGGGCAACGTCGCCATCGCGGCCGTCGTCCGGATCTGTGACGTGGTGGCGCTGATCACGGCTGGCAGCCTCGACGCGAACCGACCCGGACCGGTCGGTCGCCGGTGGCTGTGCCCGGCTCGCCCGTGCGATCCCGCGCCCGCTCGTCGTAGAGGAGCTCCAGGATCCGCGTCCCCAGGCGCTCTTCGAGCTTGAAGAGGACGCGGATGCCGGCCAGATTGACGCCTCGTTCCTGGGTGAGGTGGCGGATCCACAGGACCCGCCGGATGTCGTTCTCGCTATAGAGCCGGATGTTGGTGGGGGTACGAGCCGGCGCGATCAGCCCCTCATCCTCGTAGATGCGCAACGTCCGCGGGTGGACGCTGACGATGCTCGCGGCCACGCTGATGACGTAGACCGGGCGAGTGGGGTCACGATCGGGGCGGCCGTGCACGTCAGGCGGGCTGTTCGATGCGAGCGGTGGCGTGGCCGGCGCCAGCGGTGCTGATGTCGCGTGCGGAGCCATCGCTTGTCGGGGTGATCCGGATCGTCCGTGGCTTCACCTGCTCCGCGCGCGGAATGCGCAGGGTCAGGATGCCGTTGTCGAACGTGGCCGCGGCCTTGTCCGCCTCGAGGCCGTTGGGCAGAGTCACCGAGCGGGCGAAGGTGCCGCGCCGGATCTCCTGCAGCAGGTACTGATCGGACTCCTCCTTCGTCTCGCTCCGGGACTCGCCGGAGATGGTCAACGTCCCGTTCTCGATCGTGATCTCGACGTCCTCGGGCTTGACCCCGGGGAGCGACGCCCGGACGAGCAGCTCGTCCGCCGTGACCTTGGCATCGAGGGCGAGACTGGAGCTCTCGAGTGCAGAACCGGCCCACATGCGGGGCCGAACGAAGCTGTCCTCGAAGAGCCGGTCCATCGCCTGGCGGAGCGAAACGAGCTCGCCGAACGGCGACGGCCGCCGTGCGATCGTCATCTCGAACCTCCTGGAATGATCTCCGGACCTCCCGGCCCGGGTTGCCTGGGGTGGACCCGCGGGCCCGTCCGATGCACCTCGCACCGGATGTGGCACATCCTAGAATATTGACAACATCATTGTCAAGAGTCGCGGGCGTGGTGCGGGCAGGCAACGAGGGCCCGGAGCTTCCGGGCAGGCGGGCACGGAACCCGTCACGGGGATACGCTCGGCCTGCGAAGGAGGGACGCGGCCGTGACGGCCGGGCGTCAGAGACCCGGAGCCCCGATCTCCGCCCCGATCAACTGCTCGCGCAGCTCCGCTTCGCACTCTCGGCGGCCGATCGCAAGGACCTTGTCGCCCTGACGGAGCACCGTGTCCGAGCCGACGGGTGTCGCCACGCCGCCGCGGATCACGGCGAACAGCGAGCAGCCGTTCGGAACGCCCAGGTCCTGGGCAGCCCGGCCGATGGCCGGTGACCGGTCGTCGATCTGGGCCTCGATGAGTTCGAGATCACCCTCGCCGCCGAGTGCCGCCAGGTGGAGCAGCTCCCGGACGGGGATCTCCTGCTCGATGGACGCCAGGATCATCCGGGTCGGCGAGATCTGATCGTCGACGCCAAGGTGCTCGAAGAGCGCCTCGTTGGCCGGGTTGTTCACGCGCGCGATCGTCTTGGGCACATCGAAGTGGTGCTTGGCCATCTGGCAGATGACCAGGTTGTCCTCGTCGTCGCCGGTCACGGCGGCCACTACGTCGGCGCGGTTCGCACCGGCCTCGGCGAGGTACTTGCCCTCACAGCCGTCGTGGGGGATGACGATCGAGCCGATCTCGTCGGCGATCTGCGTTGCCCGCGCGCGGTCCTTCTCCATCAGCACAACTTCATGACCGGACTGGATCAACTCGCGCGTCAGGTAGTAGCCGACGCGCCCTCCGCCGACGACCAGAACGAACATGTCACCGACCTCGCGTGGTGGAGCCGGCGCCGGCCCCGGGTTCCGGGAGGAGCGCGTCGTGAAGCTGAGCCGCATCGTCGTGGCCGCCGCTGGGCACCCGGATCACCGGCGCCCCGCTGCCCGCCAGACCGGCGAAGGCCAGGATGGCGTCCGCCATGAGCGACGTGCGGCAGATGGTCGCGATTCCGAGCTCGGCGTAGGCCTCCGCTCGCACGGGGTCGTTGAGCTTGGCGACGGACTTGCGCGCGCCGAACACCTCGGCCGCGAGCTGGGCGGACATCACGTTGCGATTGTCACCCTCTGTGAGTGCGAGGAACAGATCGCAGTCCTGCGCCCCGGCACGCCGGAGGACCGCCTCGTCGGTGCCGTTGCCGCGGATCGCATCGCCCCGGAACGACGACGGCAGCCGCTCGAACGCCGTCGTCGAGGTATCGATGATGGAGACGTTGTGACCGGCTGCCGCGAACGTGGCGGCCAGCAGCGCGCCGACGCGCCCGCAACCGACGATGACCACCTTCATGGGGAACCCTCGAGCATCGCTTGGCGGACCACCCAGACGCTGCACTGGGTGTTCTTGAGCACGTACGGAATGGTGCGGCCGATCTCGAAGTCGCCGCCGAACCTGGTCCGATACGGCAGTCCGAGCACCACCAGGTCGGCGTTGCGCTCACTCGCCTCGTCGACGAGGGCCGCCCCCACGTCGCGTGCCTGGAGCAGGACGACCTGGACGCGGTACTTCGATTCCTCCGCCACGGCCTCGGCGAAGTCGAGCACGCGCTGCGCCTCCTCCGAGCGTCCGGCGACGTCGGCATCGAGCGGGAGCGTCCAATCGATCTCCACCACGTGGACCGCCACGATCTCCGACTTCCAGGGTTTCGCAAGGTCGCAGGCCAGGCGCACGATCTGGCGATCGGTCGGCCCGCCGTTCACGGCCAGCACGGCACGCCGAAACGGTGCGTGATTGGCGTCCGCCAAAGGGTCAGCTCCGAGCCGCGGTCTGCGGCGGTTTCCGGCGACGAATGCGGTCGGCTCTCGCGCCCGGCCGGCCCGGAACGCGCGGTGGTCACGATACCACCGGCGGCACGTGCGCTCGGCGGTCGGCCAGCCGCCGGCCGAAGGGCGGGCGTCGCCACCCGCGGCGGTCAGTGGTCGCGGCGGTACGGGACGTCCGCGATGACCGTGTGCTCGCGGCCGACGAGAGTGGCCTTGAGCCGCTTGGCGGTCTGGTTGTAGAGCAGCCGGTCCCACCAGTGGCGTGCCACGTACTCGGGCAGGACCACGATCGTGATCGGCGCCTCCTGTTCCGCGGGCCACTCCCGGTCGAGAACGTCGAGATACGCCACGAAGGGCCCGATGAACGCGCGAAACGGCGACTCGACGAGCACCAGGGTCACCTCCGGGAACTGGCGCTCCCACCGGTGCCGCAGTTCCTCGCCTCCCTCGATGTCGTCGGTGACGTAGACGCCCCGGATGTCAGGCCCGATGGCCCGGGCGAAGTTGACCGCCTGCACCACGGCCCGGTTGATGCCCGGCACTGGGATCACCACGCGCTGCGATCGATGCGGCCCCGGGATCACGATGTCGTCGCGGACATGCAGCTCGCGCGCCTGCTCGGCGTACTGGCGGTGAACGAACATCATCAGCCCGACGAAGGTCGGGATCAGCAGGATCACCAGCCACGCGCCGTCCACGAACTTGACGGTGGTGACGACGATCGCCACAACGGCGGTGGCCACGCAGCCGATCGCGTTGATCGCCAGCCGATAGCGCCAGCCCGGCGGCCGCTCGCGCAGCCAGTGGCGGATCATGCCCGCCTGGCTGATCGTGAAATCGGTGAACACCCCGACCGCGTACAGGGGAATCAGCGTGTGGGTGTGGCCGCCGACCGCGATCACGAGGGCCGCGGCGAAGACGCCCAGCACCACGATGCCCATCGAGAACGCGAGCCGGTCGCCGCGGAACGAGAACTGGCGGGGGAAGAAGCCGTCCTGGGCGAGGACCGCGGCGAGGCGCGGGAACGCGGCAAAGCTCGTGTTCGCGGCCAGGAACAGCAACAGGGCGGTGAACGCCTGGAACAGGAAGAATGGAATCGAGCCGTCGCCGTAGACGTGGGCCGCGACCTGCGCGATCACGGTCTCGCGCGCCGACTGTTCGATCGGCAGCACCGCGAAGTTCACCGCGAGGAACGTGATGCCGATGAACAGCGTGGCCAGCAGCACGCCCATCACGAGAAGGGTCGTGGCAGCGTTCCTTGATTCGGGTGGCTGGAACGCGGGCACGCCCGTTGCGATCGCTTCGGTGCCAGTCAGCGCGACCGCGCCCGACGCGAACGCCCGAAGTACGAGGATCATGCTCAACGACTCGACCGAGGACTGCTGACGGGCAAGCTGCTCGGCCGTGTAGGCGGCCTGGTCGCCGCCCAGGACCTGGATGACCCCGAGCACGATCGTGAGCAGCGCCGCGCCCAGGAACAGGTACGTCGGGACCGCGAAGATGTTCCCTGCCTCGCGCAGCCCGCGCAGGTTGCCGATCGTGAGCAGCGCAATCGCGCCGACGCCGATCAGCACGGCGATCGGCGCCACGCTCGGGACCGCCGAGACGATCTGCTCCACGGCCGACGACGTCGACACGGCGACCGTGAGCGTGTAGTCGATCAGGAGCGCCGAGGCGGCGACGAGTGAAGCGATCTTGCCGAAGTTCGCCTTCGAGACCGAGTAGGAGCCACCGCCCGTCGGATAGGCGATGCAGACCTGGCGGTAGCTGAACGCCACGACGCCCAGGAGGAGGGCGATGGCGATGCTGACCGGCAGGCTCAGCGCCAGAGCTGCCACTCCGCCCAGGACGAGGACGCGGACGATCTCCTCGGTCGCGTACGCCGAGGACGAGATCGCGTCGGAACTGAAGATCGCGAGCGCCTTCTTCTTGCTCAGGCGCTCGCCGGCCTCCTCCTCGTTGGCAAGGGGGCGCCCGAGGGCAATCGACTTCAGGCGCGCCGCGAGGCGGCCGGCCGGGGTGGTGGGGAGACTGGCCGCCGGCTTGGCCTTGAGCTGGCCTCGTCCGGTGTATCGGAAGTACGCCGCGTGGGGTCGCTCCACGCGGACACGACGATCGGCGATCTTGCGCCCCGGAAGGGGTCGGCTTGGGTCGCTCACCGGCTCAGGAATCGCCTTCGCAGCAGGGCTGGACCCGGGTGGCCGCGCGCCCCCTGGCCTCGCGGCGGGTTGGACATCGGCCGGAGGCTATCACGGGGTCGCGTCATCACACGCCGTGTTTCAGGCGGGCCACGAGCGGCGGCGGAAGGCCGAGCGCCGTCATCGCCGCCTGGGTGGCGCCGATGTCGTAGGCCGCCCGTCGCCAACGGGTCTCACGTCGTTCCAGGTCCAGCACGAGGTAACTCGCGGTCGCGATCCCGTCACGGGGCTGGCCGACGCTGCCCGGGTTGAGCAGGACCCGCCGCGAGTCCAACACCAGCGACGAGCCCCCCGCGGGCGCGATCGACGTGAGCCGCCCATCATCGTCGCGGAAGGCCGCCGGCACGTGTGTATGCCCGTGGAGGCAATACGCGGTTTCGAAGGCCGAGAGGTTCGCGCGCGCCACGGGGCCCGAGCTGATGTACTCCCAGATCGGGTCTCGTGGACTGCCGTGGACCAACGTGAACTGGCCGATCATCAGTCGCTCTGGGAGATCCGCGAGCCAGGCGCGCGTCTCCTCGCGGATCGCGTCGCGCGTCCACTCCATCGCGCGTCGCGCGTACGCGTTGAACTGCTCGATCTCACGGCCGCCGAGTGCCGCCGCATCGTGGTTGCCGCGAACGCCGACCGCTCCCCGCGACCGGAGTCGATCCACCACGGCGTCCGGGTCGGGGCCGTACCCGACCACGTCGCCGAGATGCCAGACAGCATCAACGGAGCCGGCCGCTTCGAGGACGGCGTCGAGCGCACGCAGGTTCGCGTGCACGTCCGAGACGATCAGGACCCGCACGCTTCAGGGGAGCCGGGGCGGAAGGGGCATGGAGATGAGCCTAGCGTGCCCGCCGATGAGCCCGCCGGGGAGGCGGGCGGACCAGCGTCGCGACGACGAGGCGATGGTCTTCCAGTCCCGCCACGTCAACGGTGTGGGCGAGGGCCGGGCCGAACCCGCTGGCCTCGAGGTCCGGACCGGCGGCCGCGATCTCCGCGGCGACATCGCCGCGCTTCCATGCGACGAGCCAGCCGCCGGGGGCCAGGAGGGGTGCCGCGAGACCGGCCACGGCGCCGAGGCCGGCGACGGCACGGACGCAGACGGCCTCCACGGGCAGGCCGGGGGAGCCGGTCAACGCGGCGAGGGCTTCGGCGCGTGCGTTTCGAACCGCGACCCGGTCCCCCAGACCGAGTGCGTCGACCGCCACCCCCAGGAACCGTGCCTTCTTTGCGATCGATTCCACGAGGATCACCGTTGACTCGGGCAGCGCGATCGCCAGCGGGATGCCAGGGAATCCGCCTCCGCTGCCCAGGTCGAGCAGCCGGCGCACGCCGCCCGAGCGCAGCAGCCCGACGGCTGCGAGTGAGTCGAGCAGGTGCTCGCGGGCGACGTCGGCGGGCTCGCGGATCGCCGTGAGGTTGATGTGTGGTGTCCAGGCCAGCAGCAGCCGGGCGTGGCCCTCCAGAGCCGCGCGAGCGCCGGCAGGCAATTCGAGGCCGAGACGCTCGAGGCCCGAATCGAGCAGGGCCCGGGTCGAGGCCGGCAACGGAGGTGTGGCGGATACAGATCCCGGCAACGCGATGCGCCCGGGGCGAGGCGGGAGCGGCTCGTCGCGCGTCATCATCGGCCAGTGCGCCAGGTCACGACCGGACCCGAGACGCGAGCCGCTCCCGTCATCGACTGCTGCGCACTGCCGACATCGCGGTTTTCCATGATCCGTCCGGTGCGAAGTGGCCGGGTTTCCCCGGACCCCTGGCGGATCACGTTACCCGGGTTCCCCTGCGGGCCGTGCGGAAGGGCGACGCTACGAGCGGCCACCGGCGGCGTCAACGGCCTTATCCACGAACGGTGGAGGACTTCCGGAAATCGTGGATAACACGGCGGCCTCTCCACGACCCGTGCTCGGCCTTCCGCCTCGTCAGGGCGACCGGCGCCCGGGAGCTTCGCTCACTCCACCCGTGATCGCGCGCAGGCGCATGGAACGACGCCTCGCGATCCGCTCCCCGGCGGCGATCAGGACGGGCCCGATCCCCCCGCCCATCGTTCGATGCGTCTTCACCCGACCTGCCGAGATTTGCACGGCAGAAGGACCGGCGATCAGCCGGTCCGTGGGCCTCCGCCTCGGGTCGGGCGTCCCAGCGTCCGGCGCACCACATCGAGGACCTCGGCCGCGTACACGTCGGCTTCACCGCGCTCGGCGGCCGTCCGCACGCAACCCTGGACGTGATCCTCGAGCACCAGGATGGCGAGAGCGTCCACGGCGGCTCGAAGCGCAGAGGTCTGCTGGAGGATGTCGACGCAGTACTCATCGCGCTCGATCATCCGGCCGATGCCGCGCACCTGGCCCTCGATCCGGCTCAGGCGGCGCAGGAGCTGCGACTTGTCCTTCGTGTAGGCATGCCGGAACGTCTCGCCGGGCTCGTCCGGGCGGTGCTCGATGACCATGCTCGAATGGTACTCCCCCGGAGTATCGGG
>VGPE01000002.1 GCA_016875645.1 Chloroflexota bacterium | reverse complement strand
ACTATCGGCTGCTTCGGGCCGACGGATCACTGCTCGCGATCGCCGGGCTCCGCGACGGCCGCCTCGCGCCCGAGAAGGTGCTCGCCGGCGGTCCGCCAGTGCCCGCAAAGCGTCCGACGGCCGCGCCCGTTGAGGAAGCGGTCCGCCGCGAGCCGCCGGTGACCGCGCGGCGCCGCCCCCGCACCTCGCCGATGCGTGTCGTCCCGGGCCTGGCCGCGCTGACGCCCGCAGAGGGTCGCCTGTTCGTCGTCGTCGGCGTGTTCGACGGGCTGCATCGTGGCCATGCCTATCTCCTGGAGCAGCTGCGAACGCACGCGCGCCGCATGGGCGCTCGGCCGGTCGTCGTCACGTTCGACGCGCATCCCGAGGAGATCCTGCACGGGCATGCGCCGCCGGTCCTGGTCGATCCGGCCGAACGCCTGGTCCGCCTCGGGGACGCGGGCGTCGCCGTCACGGTGGTGCAGCATTTCGACACGGCACTGCGCATGACCCCGTTCGACCAGTTCGTTTCGATGATCAGCGAGCGAACCGAGCTGGCCGGGTTCCTAATGACGCCCGACGCGGCGTTCGGGCACCAGCGCGGCGGCACGCCCGAGACGGTCGCCGCCCTGGGCCGCGCCGAGGGCTTCGACGTGGTGGTCGTGCTGCCGTTCGACCTCGATGGACGCCATGTCCGCAGCGCGGAGATCCGCGACGACATCGCCGCCGGCGACCTGGCCGGCGCCGCTGCCCTGCTGGGACGGCCGGTGGCGGTGGTCGGGGAGCGTGCCGAAACCGGCATCGCCGGCGGCGACGTTGTCGAGCTGGCGTTCCGGCTGCCGGTCGCCCTGCCTCCCGACGGCCGGTACGACGTCCTCGTCGAACCGCCCCTGGGATCTGGCCGTGGCGATGCGCCGCCGGTCGCGGCGACAGCGGTGGTCTCGGGCGGGCGTGTCCAGCTGGAGCTGCTGTCTGCCGTGCCCGGACCTCGTCTGCGGGTGAGCTTCCCGGGCCCCTGACCGGGTCCGCGGGTCGCGACGATACGGGTCCGGTTGGCAGCGTGCCCCTGCAGTGCGCTCGCGGGGCGGCTGACCCTCGTTTGCCGGTCCCGCCGCCGCCTGCTACGCTGCGCCGGTCAAGAGAAGGAACGACAACGTAGTAGTTCGTGTTGGAGGAACGGGTGCCGCTGGCGCGGGAAACGAAGCAGACGCTGGTGTCGGAGTACGCCACAACGGCTGGTGACACCGGCTCGCCCGAGGTCCAGATCGCGCTCCTGACGGAGCGGATCAGGGGACTCACGGATCACCTCCGGAGCTTCCCACAGGACAATCACTCTCGCCGCGGCCTCCTCAAGCTCGTGGGCCAGCGCCGACGCCTTCTTGCCTACCTGGTCAAGAAGGACAACGCGCGCTACCGCGCCGTCATCGGACGGCTGGGGCTTCGCCGCTAGCGATCGCCACCCGGTCCCGTCCCGCGACGGGACGATCCGATGCGTCGCCTTGGCGGGTTGACGTGCACCGAGACCTCCTCCTGCGCGGATGCAAGGAGGCTCCCATCCCCGTGTCTCAGGTATTCGAGACGCAGTTCGGCGGTCGCACCCTGACCATCGAGACCGGCAAGCTCGCCCGTCTCGCAGGGGGCTCCGTCACTGTCCGCTTCGGCGACACCATGGTGCTCGGCACCGCCAACCGCTCGGACCCCCGGCCCGGGCTGGACTTCTTCCCGCTCACGGTGGACTTCGAGGAGCGGATGTACGCCGCGGGCAAGATTCCCGGCGGGTTCATCAAGCGCGAGTCCCGCCCATCGGAAGCCGCGATCCTCGCGGCGCGTCTGACGGACCGGCCAATCCGCCCGCTGTTCCCCGAGGGCTACAAGGACGACGTCCAGGTCGTCATCACCGTGCTCTCGACCGACCAGGAGAACGACCCCGACGTCCTGGGCACGATCGCAGCATCGGCGGCCCTGACCATCAGCGAGATCCCGTTCCAGGGCCCCATCGGCGCAGTTCGCGTCGGCCGCATCGACGGCGAGTTCGTGGTCAACCCGACCACCTCCCAGCTCGAGGAATCCGAGCTCGACCTCATCGTGTCCGGCACGCGCGACGCGATCATGATGGTCGAGGCCGGGGCAAAGATCCTGCCCGAGGACGTGATGGCCGAGGGCATCCTGTTCGGCCACCGTGCGCTGCAGCCACTGATCGACCTCCAGGAGCAGCTCCGCGGGGCGGTCGGCAAGGCCAAGGTCATCCCGTTCATCGATGCCGGCACCGACAGCGTCCTCCAGTTCGTCGACGCGGTCCGGGGCGGGCGCGAGTTCGTCGTCGTGGACGTCGAGACGACCGGTCGCGATCCGCGCATGGCGGACCTGATCGAGATCGGCGCCGTCAAAGTCCGCGACACCGAGATCGTCGAGCGCTTTTCCACGCTCGTGAACCCGGGCCGCCCGATCGTCGGCAACCAGGTCCACGGCCTCCACGACGAGGATGTCCGTGACGCTCCCGATTCCCGCGAGGCGGTCCGCCGCTTCCGTGCGTTCGCGGGCGATGCCCTGCTGGTCGGCCACAACGTCGGCTTTGACCTGGGCTTCCTCCATGAGGCGATGGGCGACGAGACGTTCGCGCCTGGCACGTACCTCGACACGCTCACGCTCGTCCGCGAGGCCCATCCCGACCAGGACGCCTACAAACTGGGCGACGTCGCCCGGTTCTTCGGGATCGCCTACGAGGGCAACCACCGTGCCGCGGGCGACGCGGAGACCACCGCCCAGGTGCTGATCCGGCTCGCCGCCGACCTCCCCGGCCGCATTGCCACTCTCGACGAGGGGATCGCGCGGTCGATCCTAGCCAACCGCGAGTCGGGCGCCGACCCGAAGGCGCTGTTGGAGGCGGCGCGCCGCCAGGCGCGCGTGGGCAAGGGCCTCTTCGGTCTGCTCCACAAGAAGGTCGCCCGCGAGCTGACCCTCACCGAGGGCGTCCGGATGGACGGCCGCGGCGTGGACGAGATCCGGCCGATCGCGGTCGAGGTCGGCGTCCTGCCGCGCACTCATGGCTCGGGCCTGTTCACGCGCGGCCAGACCCAGGCGCTCACCGTGGCGACCCTCGGTCCGTCGTCGGACGTGCAGCGGATCGACACGATCGGCCCCGAGACGGAGAAGCGCTACCTCCACCACTACAACATGCCGCCCTACAGCACCGGCGAGAACAAGCCGATGCGCGGCCCCGGCCGGCGCGAGATCGGACACGGCAACCTGGCCGAGCGGGCACTGCTGCCGGTCCTGCCGTCGGCCGAGGAGTTCCCCTACGTCATCCGCCTCGTGTCCGAGTGCGTGACGTCCAACGGCTCCACCTCGATGGCATCGACCTGCGGCTCCACGCTCGCCCTGATGGACGCCGGCGTTCCGATCAAGGCTCCGGTCGCGGGCGCCGCGATGGGTCTCATGTCGGAGCCGGATGGCCGTTTCGCGGTCCTCACCGACATCCTCGGCAAGGAGGATGCCTTCGGTGACATGGACTTCAAGGTGACCGGCACCCGCGACGGCATCACCGCGCTGCAGATGGACATCAAGATCCAGGGCATCAACGAAGCGATCATCCGCGAAGGTCTGCGCAAAGCGCATGCCGCCCGCATGGCCATCCTCGACAAGATGCTTGAGGTCATGCCCCAGACGCGCGACACGATGAGCGAGTTCGCGCCGCGGATCATCACCATCAAGATCAACCCCGAAAAGATCCGCGAGATCATCGGCAAGGGCGGCTCCATGATCCGCAAGATCCAGGAAGAGACCGGCACCGAGATCAACGTCGAGGACGACGGCACCGTCGAAATCGCCGCGATCTCGGGCGAGAACTCGCGCAAGGCCATCAACTGGATCGAAAGCCTGACCCGCGACGTCGAGGTGGGCTCGCTGTACCTCGGCAAGGTCACCCGGATCATGACGTTCGGCGCGTTCGTGGAGATCCTGCCCGGCAAGGAAGGCCTGGTCCGCATCGGCGAGCTGGCTGACTATCACGTGCCGACGGTCGAGGACGTGGTGTCCGTGGGCGACGAGGTGATGGTGGTCGTCACCGAGATCGATCGCCAGGGCCGGATCAACCTCTCGCGCAAGACCGCGATGCAGCGGCACCTCGCGAAGGAACCGGTCTAGGTTCCGAGCCCGGGTTGCCGGGTCACGCAGTCACGAAACGCCGAGGCCCGCCGGCGACGGCGGGCCTCCGACGCGCTCGGGTCCGGTCGGCCCCGCGGCACCCATGCTGCCGGTCATCGACGGCTGCCGCTGATCCGCGGTTCAGCCCCGTTCGGGGCGAGCGGTATACTGGCGCCGTGCCCGGTTTCCACTCGCGCGGAGTTACGCCCGGGATGCCCTCCCAGCCGCTCTTGACCGTCGCAGTCGTCGGCGCGACCGGCGTCGTCGGCCGAACCATGATCGCAGTGCTCCTCGAACGGGAATTCCCCGTCGGGGAGTTGCGGCTGCTCGCATCCGGTCGGTCGGTCGGCCGGACGGTCCAGGTCGGCGAGCAGGTGCTCACCGTCGCGGAGGCCACGCCCGAGGCGTTCGAGGGCGTTGATCTCGCGCTCTTCTCGGCCGGCGCCGACATCTCGCGCGAACTTGCGCCCGAAGCGGCAAAGCGCGGCGCCGTCGTGATCGACAACTCCAACGCGTTTCGGATGGAGCCCGGCGTCCCGCTCGTCGTCAGCCAGGTGAACCCGGGTGACGCCGCCGAGCACCGGGGGATCATCGCCAACCCGAACTGCTCCACGATGCAGCTGGTGCCGCTCCTGATGGCGCTGCGCGACCGCGTCGGCATCGAGCGAGTGGTCGTGGACACGTACCAGTCGGTGTCGGGCACGGGCGCTCCGGCCATCGAGGAACTGGAAGGCCAGGTCCGCGCCTACGCCGAGAACCGGCCGCTGGACGTCTCGGTGTACCCGCATCAGATCGCGTTCAACGCGCTGCCCGAGATCGACGTGTTCCTCGAGAACGGGTATTCCCGCGAGGAGTGGAAGGTCGTCACGGAGAGCCGCAAGATCCTCCACATGCCGGATCTGCGCATCTCGTGCACCGCGGTTCGGATCCCGGTCTTCTACGCCCATTCGGAAGCCGTCCATGTCGAGACCTCGGCGGCCATCTCGCCCGAGACTGCGCGTGAGATCTTCACCGAGGTCCCCGGCGTCGTCGTCCGCGACGACCCCGGGTCACACGTCTACCCGCTCGCGACCGAGGCCGCCGGGCGTGACGAGATCTTCGTCGGTCGCGTCCGACGCGACCCATCGGTTGCTCATGGCCTGGCGTTCTGGGTCGTCAGCGACAACGTTCGCAAGGGCGCCGCGACCAATGCCGTCGAGATCGCGGAACTCCTCGTCGAGAACGAATGGCTCCAGCCGGCCGATCGCCGGGGAACAGCCACCGGGGCGGGCGCAGCCCGATCGGTAGCGGAGTCCGCGTGACGGAGGCCGAGCGCAGCGTCGCGCTCGAGCAGATCGCGAACGAAGTCCGCGCCTGCACCCGCTGTCGCCTCAGCGCGGGCCGGACGCGCGCGGTTCCCGGAGAGGGCAACCCCGATACCGAGGTCATGTTCGTCGGTGAGGGACCGGGCTTCAACGAGGACCGCGAGGGCCGGCCGTTCGTCGGCCGGGCCGGCGCGCTCCTGGTCCGCCTCCTGGCGTCGATCGGCTGGCGCCGCGAGGACGTGTTCATCACCAATGTCGTGAAGTGCCGACCGCCCGACAATCGCGATCCGCTGCCGGACGAGATCGCTACCTGCGCACCCTTCCTCCAGCGCCAGCTGGCGGCGCTGGACCCGGCGCTGGTCGTGACCCTGGGCCGCTATTCGATGGGCACCTTCATGCCCGGCGCGCGGATCGGCGCGGCGCACGGAACGACACGACCTGTCGACCCCGCGACCGGCGCGCCCCACGCCCTCGCCGTTGCGATGTACCACCCGGCCGCTGCCCTGCGGACGCCGGACATCGAGCGCACGAGCTTCGTGGACATGGCCTCGGTGCCGGCGGCGCTGCTGGCGGCGCGGGCCCGGCGGCAGCTGCTCCAGGCCGCCGCCTCGCCGGCGCCCGAGCCGCCCCTGCCGGCAACTCCGGTTGCGCCGGACCCTGACGGGCCCGCCATCCCCCAGCCGACCCTGTTCTGAACCTGGACGAGCGCATGCCCGACCCACGAATGCCGCTCCGCATCATCCCCCTCGGTGGCGTTGGCGAGATCGGCAAGAACATGTACGTGTTCGAGTACGGCGACGACATCGTCGTCATCGACTGCGGGCTGATGTTCCCCGACGAGGAGATGTTCGGCATCGACCTCGTGATCCCCGACGTGACGTATCTCAAGGAGCGCCGAGCCAACGTGAAGGCGTTCCTCATCACCCACGCCCACGAGGACCACGTCGGCGGCCTGCCCTACATCCTGCCCGAATTCCCGGGCGTGCCCGTCTATGCGTCCACCCTCGCGCGAGGCCTGCTCGGCAACAAGATCCGGGAGCACAAGCTCCATCACAACCCGCTCATCGCGCTCGAGCCGGGCGACGAAACGGCCATCGGCCCGTTCACCGTCATCCCGTTCCGCGTCGGTCACTCCATCCCTGACGCGATGGGTATCGCGCTCCGGACGCCTGTCGGCACCGCGGTCCACACCGGCGACTTCAAGTTCGACCACACCCCGGTCGACGGCAAGCTCTCGGACTTCCACATCCTCGCCAGACTCGGCGAAGAGGGTGTGGTCTGCCTGCTTTCGGACTCCACGCGAGCCGAGAACCCGGGCTACACGCCCTCGGAACGGACCGTCGGCGAGGCGTTCCGGGAGATCATGGAGCCACTCGAGGGTCGGGTGATCGTCGCCACCTTCGCGAGCAATATCGCTCGCCTCCAGCAGGTGCTCGACGCATCGTCGCAGTTCGACCGCAAGGTCGCGGTGATCGGACGCTCCATGGAGCAGAACTTCCGGATCGCCACGGACCTCGGCTACCTCAAGTACGAGCCGAGCGGCATCGTGCCGAAGGAGCAGATCAGCTCGATCCCCGACAGCCGTCTGGTCATCGCGACCACGGGTGCCCAGGGCGAGCCGATGTCCGGCCTCTCGCGCATGGCCAACCGCGACCACCGCTGGGTCGACATCCAGCCCGGCGACACCGTCATCGTCAGCGCCAGCCCGATCCCCGGCAACGAGGAGTACGTCGCGCGCACGATCGACAACCTGTTCAAGGCCGGCGCCAACGTGTACTACCACACGATCAAGCGCGCTCATGTCTCGGGCCACGCCAGCCAGGAAGAACTCAAGCTCATGCTGGGCCTGACCAAGCCGCGCCACTTCATCCCGATCCACGGCGAGTTCCGGATGCAGGTCCAGCACGGTCGGCTTGCGATCGAGACCGGGGTGGATCCGTCCAACGTCTTCATCATTGAAAATGGGATGCCGATCGAGATCCTGCCCGACGGGTCGGCGCGGCGCGGCGCACCGGTCCCGGCCGGATACGTCTATGTGGACGGACTCTCGGTCGGCGAAGTGGGGGAGATCGTGCTGCGGGATCGGCGGGCGCTCGCGAACGACGGCATGTTCATGGTGGTGATCACGGTCGACAAGCAGACCGGCAACGTGATCGGCCGGCCCGAGATCATCACGCGCGGCTTCGTGCCCGGCAACGAGCAGGACCCGCTCATTCAGACCACGATCGAGAAGGTGATCGTCTCGATCGAGAATCCGGGCGAGCACATCAGCGAGGTCGGGCTGCTCAAGAGCCAGGTCAAGGACGCAGTGTCACGGTACCTCTATGAGCAGACCAAGCGCCGGCCGATGGTCTTTCCGGTCGTGGTTGAGGTCTGACATGTCCAGCGCTGGCCCGCCACGTCGCCACACCACCCCGGCAGCCAGGACCGCAGCGCCGGGTCGCCGGCGCCGGTCACGTCCGGGCGTGAACTGGCACGTCAGCCCGGAGGTCGTCCGGTCGGTCGTCGGGATCATCCTGATGATCCTGGGCGCGGTGACCCTGATTGCCCTGCTGCTCCCGGGGCAGGGCCGCTTGACGGACCTGTGGCGAGACTCCATTGCGCCCTGGTTCGGCGCTGGACGCTGGCTGCTGCCGTTCGTCCTGCTCGGGGCCGGCATCTACATCGAACGGGCCCGTCGGGGCTCGGGCGCATGGACAACTCGCGTGGCGGGCGGGACGCTCATGTACCTCGCGCTGCTGGGCCTGATCGAATTGTTCGACCCCGGTCGAGGCGGCCGCATCGGCGATTTCCTCGCCACGCTGCTGGGTGGCCTCATCACGGCACCGGGCGCCTTCGTGCTGCTGATCGGAGCCGCCATCGTCGGGCTGCTGATCATGCTCGACGCCGGCCTGCCACAGCTCCTGGCGCCGTTGCGTGGGGCTGCGCGCACGGTCTCGGCCGCCCTGGTCTCGCCTGACCGCGCCACGTCCGAGCCGGGCGAGACCAACCGCACCGGGCGGGCCGCAGCGCGGGCCGTGGGCCCCGGACGCGGTGCTGCGGACGAGGCGGCGGACGTGACGAGCGACCGCCGGCGGCGGGGACGTGCCGAGCCAGACGGAGAAGACGCCCGGGATATCCGGCCGGGGATCCCGGCCGCCATTCCGAGCGGCGCCCCGATGTCGTCGACGTTTGCCGCGGCGGTGCCCGTCGCGGCGGAGGCCCCGACCGGAGATCGTGGCCCATTCGCCGCGGGCGCTGCGTGGCTGGCTGGCGGGGATGGCCCGGCGGGTCGAAATGGCAATGGGACCGGGGCTGTGCCGGCGGTTGCCGGACGGTACGACGGGCCCGACGAGGAGATCTCCGACGAGCCGGCCCCGCGGCCCGAGTACCAATGGGTCACCCCGCCGCTCACGCTGCTCGATGACATCGCCGCCAAGAAGGGCGGCGCGACCATGGATCACGAGCGGAACGCGGCGATCATCACCGCCAAGCTGGCCAGCTTCAACATCCCGGTCCGCGTCGAGCACTGGAACGCGGGCCCGGTGGTCACCCAATACGAAGTGGAGCCGGCGCCGGAGGTGAAGGTCTCGCGGATCGAGGGCCTCGCGGACGATCTCGCGATGGCGCTCGCCGCCCGGACGCTGCGGATCGAGGCGCCCATCCCGGGCAAGAGCGTGGTCGGTCTCGAGATCCCCAACTCGGACTTCAACATCGTGTCGATCCGCCGGATCGCCGAGGAGGCCGACTTCCGTGCCTCGCCCTCCAAGTTGACGTTCGCGCTGGGACGCGACGTCGCGGGCCACGCGCGCTCGGTCGACCTGGCGAAGATGCCGCACCTGCTGATCGCCGGCGCCACCGGCTCCGGCAAGAGCGTGATGGTGAACGCACTCATCGCGAGCCTGCTCCTGAGCGCCATGCCGGACGAGGTCCACCTGATCCTGATGGACCTCAAGCGCGTGGAGCTGGCCGCCTACAACGGCGTGCCGCACCTGAAGGTGCCCGTCATCACGGAGCCCGGCCAGGCCAAAGCCGCGCTCAAGTGGGCCGTTGCGGAGATGGAGTACCGCTACCGGCGACTGGCCGGCGCGACGGCGCGCAACATCGGGTCGTTCAACGAGACCCGCGTGGATCCCGCCGACCGGATGCCCTACATCGTCATCATGATCGACGAGCTGGCCGACCTGATGATGCGCGAGGGCAAGAACGTCGAAGACCCGATCGTCCGGTTGGCCCAGAAGGCGCGGGCGACCGGGATCCACATGGTTCTTGCGACCCAGCGCCCGTCGGTCAACGTGGTGACCGGGCTCATCAAGGCCAACTTCCCGAGCCGGATCGCATTCGCGATGGCCTCGCAGATCGACTCGCGGACCATCCTTGACACACCCGGCGCAGAAGACCTCATCGGCCGGGGCGACATGCTCTACCAGCCGGCCGACCTGCCGCGCCCGATCCGCCTCCAGGGAGTCTTCGTGGCGGACCGCGAGATCCATGCGCTCGCAGACCACTGGAAGAAGGAGGCCGAGAACGCGGGTGGCCCGCGCTACGACATGGCGATCGTCGAGAACGACGAGGACTCCGTCGGCTCGGTCGAGGAGCAGCCCGACGAAGAAGCGGACCGGCTGCTGATGGACGCTGTCCGCGTGGTGCAGGAGTACGATCGGGCCTCGGCGTCACTCCTCCAGCGCCGCCTGAAGGTGGGCTACGCGCGCGCCGCCCGGATCATCGACCAACTTGAGTCCAGGGGCTACGTGGGTGCCTTCGACGGATCGAACGCGCGGCAGGTCCTTCGCCGCGATCCGACCCCCGCCGTCAGCGCCTCGCGACGCAACCCGGACGGTGACGTCGACGACGGATGACAACGAGCGATCGGGCCCGACGTCGACCGGCTGAGGCTCGACCGGGCAGTGCCCGGCCGCCAGCGAACGGCGGATCGCCCGACGCGGGCAGATCGCCGACCGACGCCGGGCCGCCGACGGGCCTGCCCGAGCGGCTGCTCGCCGCGCGCGAGGACAAGGGAGTCGACCTCGCGCGCGCTGAGCGCGACACGAAGATCCGTGCCCGTTACCTGAGCGCCCTCGAGCGGGGCGACTGGCGCGACCTGCCGGGGTCGGTCTACACGAAGGGATTCCTGCGCAATTACGCGCAGTACCTGGGGCTCGATCCCGACGAGATCCTGGAGCAGTGGCGCGCAGAGCGGGGTGAAACCCCCATTGCCGAGCCGGTGATCGTCGTACCCCGGCCCATCCCGGCCCCGCGCCAGCGCCTGACGTTCTCGCCGGGCATCTTCGTGGCCGCCCTGCTCGCGATCGGCGTCCTCGCGTTCGTCGCCTACCTCGCCATCCAGCTGATGCGCTTCTCGCGGCCGCCGACGTTGAGCGTGACCGATCCCGCGACCGCGGTGTCCGACGTGGAGGAGGGGACCCCGACCTACGTGCTCCGGGGGACCTCTCAGCCCGGAGTTTCGATCGTGGTCGCGGCACCGGGCGAGGAACCACGACGGACCACGACCGCTGCGGACGGCACCTGGGCGGCGGAGGTGGAGTTGCGCCGCGGCCGCAACCAGTTCGACGTGACCGCCACCGACCCCGAGACCGGCAAGTCGGCCGAGCAGCCAGCCCGCATCTTCATCACCGTGCCGTTCACCGTGGCCCAGGCACCGTCGCTCACGGTGGACCAGCCGGCGGACGACGCGTCATTCGAGAACGGGGCGATCCCGGTCGAGGGGACGGCGACGAACGCCACCAGCGTGACCGTGAGTGCGACCTACCTTGGCCCGGCCCCGGGCGAGGGCTCTCGGACCGGCCCGGCGCCCTCGCCGCCCGCACCCGAGGTGGTCGACGTGGATGAGGAGGGCGTCTATCAGGCCGGGCTCGATCTCACGACCGGCCGCTGGTCGATCACCGTCACCGCGTCGAGTTCGCAGGCGCGCTCAACGACGATCACGCGCTCCGTCACCGTCCAGTATCGAGGCGTCAACCTGGTCGTCGAGATCAACGGTGGGCCCGCTTGGATCAAGGTCTGGGTGGATGGCGAGCTCGATCCGACGATCGGTGCGGCCGGCACCACATTCAACAGCGGCCGGACGCTGACGTTCACCGGACAGGAATCGGTGGAGGTGCGGACGGGGTCCTCGGGGGTGACGTACTTCACCCTCAACGGGACCCCGCTCGGCCGGCTCGGGCGCCCCGGGGTGCCGGAGACGTGGCGTTTCCAGCCGGGCAGTGCACCTGTTCAGACGCAACGCCGGTGACGCGGTGAATCTGCGGAAAATTGCCCGCATGGGGATGCCGAACGCCGCGCAAGATGGGACCATGGTGCCAGCGTGCTGGAGTCCTGCCAGGGCGCACGATCAATCGGTTCGACCGTCGGCACGGCAACCGCCACCGCCGTCATGACCGCAACTGCTGTGAGTTGTCCACACCAATGACCGCCAGCCCGACCTGCCGCGCCGTCTGTGACGGCCTCATCGTGAGGCTGGCCTGACGTGGCGCGCCGAGCACGGGCGAAAGGCCGGAATGATCGCCCCCGGGATCCAAGCTGGCTGGAGGCCGCGGCCCGGCTCCGGTCGCGCCGGCAACGCGTCCAGGAGCTGCTGGAGCTGGAGCCACCGCGGGGCAGCGGCTGGCTGACCGCGGCACCGCCCGCGGACGAGGTGCCGGTGATCAGCGTCCCCGTGACCCAGCACGAGGTGGCAGCGACCGCGATCCCCCAGCCAGTGGCCCTGGCCGCTCCCGCGCCGGCACGATCCTGGTGGCCGGGGCGCCTCGGCCATCTGACCGGACTCGACGGACTTCGTGCGATCGCGGTCGTGGCGGTGCTGCTCTACCACTCGGACCTCGACGTCATGCCCGGTGGGTTCCTCGGCGTCGACGTCTTCTTCGTGATCAGCGGCTACCTCATCACCGCGCTGCTGCTTGCCGAGTGGGCCCGACGGGGGACCATCGGTCTGCGCAGGTTCTGGCTGCGCCGCGCTCGACGCCTGCTCCCGGCCGTGTTCTTCCTGCTCGCCGGTGTGATGGTGTTCACACTGGTGGCGCTGCCGGACGAGGTTGCCCGCCTCCGCTCGGACGCCGCAGCCGCACTGGCCTACGTCACCAATTGGTACCTCGTGTTCCACGAACAGTCGTACTTCGAGTCGGTTGGCCGCCCATCCCCCCTCGGACACCTGTGGTCGCTCGCTGTCGAGGAGCAGTTCTACCTGCTGTGGCCGCCGGCCCTGATCACGTTGCTCGTCCTGTTCCGGCGGCAGGGTGCGCTGCTCGTGACGCTGCTGCTGGCCTGGCTGTCGGGCATCTGGATGGCGGCTCTCTTCGACCCCGACGTGGATCCCTCTCGGATCTACTTCGGGACCGACACGCGGACGCTCGGGCTCCTGGTCGGGGCTGCCCTGGCGTTTGTCTGGGTGCCCGACCGCGCCGCCATGGCCGCACACGCAGGGGCCACCCGTCGCCGGCTGCGGGGTTTCGCTGCGGATGCGGCCGCCGTCGCGTCGCTCGCGCTGCTGTGCGTGCTGTTCCTTTCGCTGACCGCGTACGACGAATTCCTCTACCTGGGCGGTCTCCAATTCGTCGCATTGCTGAGCGCGCTGATCATCGCCCTCGTCGTCCGGCCGGGCGGCATGGTGGGCCGCGTGCTCGAGTGGGGCCCGATCCGCTGGCTGGGAGTCCGCTCGTACTCGATCTACCTGTGGCACTGGCCGGTCTTCGTGGTGACGCGGCCCGGGATCGACGTCCCCTTCGACGGCGCGACGGCGCTGGCGATCCGGCTTGGTGTCACGCTTGTCCTCGCCGACGTCTCCTACCGTTTCGTCGAGCGTCCCATCCGAGAGGGTGCACTCGGTCGCACCAGGTCCAGCTGGAGGTCCCGGGACGGCCGCGTCGGGCGCAGCCCACGCTGGTCCGTCGTCCCTGCCGGCCTGCTCGTCGCGATCCTGGTCGCTGCGATCGGCGCCCAGGTCCTGGCGGCACCGCCCGCACAGATGCCCTCCTATCTGGTCGGGACCGAGCCAGCATCTGCATCAGAGGCCAGTGGGGACGACACCACCGCGGCGGACCCGGATGCCATTGACGATCCCGAACTGGGCAGCTTCGACCCGGGCGATCCCAACGTGGACCCGAACCTGGACGTCGGCGCCGATGACCCCGGGCTGGGCGACGGATCGAGCGATGGGGGGGCGACCGACGACCCGGCAGCAGACCCGGCCGACGGTGGGACGACGGCCTCAGCGGGCGATCCGGCAGCATCGGGGACCGACCCGTTTACGCCGGCTGCCACGCACGAGCCCGCGACCGCCCAGCCCACGACGGGTGCGGCCAGCGGACCGACCGCAGGGTTCGTTCCGACGGCGGCGCCGGCCACGCAGGTGCTCGGCCCGACACCCCGGGCCGCACCGTCCGGCGCGGCGCCGTCGATCGATCCGGACGAACCCGCCGCCACGACCCCGGTTGCCGACGGGTCGGCGGCCCCACCGGGCCTGCTGCCCGCGGCGGTCGCCACGTCCGGTTCGACGCCCAAGCCGTCCGCGCAGGCGACCTCAGCGCCGACGTCGGTGGCTCGGGTCCAGGAACGGGTGCTTGCGATCGGGGACTCCGTGATGCTGGGGGCCGTGAAGGAGATCCGCAGGCAGTTCGCCAGCATCGAGGTCAACGCCGCAGTCAGCCGCCAGTTCAACGACGGCATCCGCATCCTCCGCGCGCGACTGGCGGCCGGCACCCTGCCGGACATCGTGGTCGTCCACCTGGGGACGAACGGTCCGATCAGCAAGCGCCAGTTCGACCAGGCGATGGCGACGCTCAAGGGTGTTCGCTTGGTGGTCTTCGTGAACGTTAAAGTGCCGCGGCCCTGGGAGAGCTACACCAATCGCACGCTGAGCCAGAACGTGGCGCGCTATCCGAACGCGGCGATGGTTGATTGGCACAGCGAGAGTGACGAGGTAGTCAACGCCATGGCCCGGGACGGGATCCATCTGAACCGTGAAGGGACCCAGGCGTATGCTCGATTGATCGTCGCGGCAATCACGTAGAGGGCCTGGCGCGTTGCGCGCCGGTGGAGCCCGCCGAACCCGGCGGCGTAGGAGGCGAGCGTGATTGACCCCGGGCCCGCGCCCGATCTCGACACTCTCGTCCGGCTCGCGACCACGGTCCAGGGGCGATTCCGAGCCCGCGGCCTCACGCTGGCCACGGCCGAGTCCTGCACCGGGGGGTTGGTGGCCCACGTGATCACCGAGGTGCCCGGTGCCAGCGGACACTTCCGGGGCGGCGTGGTGGCCTATGCCGATGATGTGAAGGGCAGTGCGCTGCACGTCCCCGCCGCCCTGGTGCACTCCCACGGGGCCGTCAGCGCCCAGGTGGCGCGGGCGATGGCGGAAGGCGTGCGCGCCGCGATCGGGAGCGATTTCGCGGTCGCCGTGACCGGCGTGGCCGGACCCGACGGCGGAACCCCGTCGAAGCCCGTCGGCCTCACCTACGTCGCCGTCGCCGGGCCGACTGGCATGGAAGTCCGCCGCCAGGTCTGGAGTGGCGATCGCCGGGCCAACAAACTCGCCAGCGCCCGCGCAGCCCTGGAGTTGCTGCTCGAGGCGGTTCAACGGGTGGGAGACGCGTGACGCGCACGGCAGCCGCGGTGGGTGCCGGACTCGCGCCGGCCCGGACGGCCCGCCGCATCCACGCGGACGAGCGGATCCACGTGGTTGGAGTTGCGGGTGCCGGCGCAAGCGCGGCCGCGCTGCTGGCCGCTGGGGCGGGCGCCGTGGTCACCGGCTGTGATCCGGGCGGGCCTTCGCCCTACACGTCCGCCCTGGACGCGATCGGGATTCGTCTCGAATGGGAGCACAGTCCAGTGCACGTGACGGGCGGCCGGCGCCCGGACCGGCTGGCCGTGACCAAGGCGCTGACCGCGGTGGATCCCGGCCACCCGGAGTTGGCGGCAGCGCGCTCGCTCGGGGTCCCGGTCGAACCGTGGCAGCAGGTGGTTGCGGATGCGGGCAGTCACCGGCGGCTCATTGCCATCGCGGGCACGCACGGCAAGAGCACATGCGCGGGCTGGCTGGTGCACCTGCTGGTCGACGCCGGCCTTGACCCGTCCGCCTTCGTCGGCGCGCTGCTTCCGGCTGTGGTGACCGGCGGGCTGCCCGCCACGGCCCGCACCGGTCGCGGTGACGCCTTCGTGGTGGAGGCCGACGAATACGCGGGCAATTTCGACCCGTACGTGCCGTCAGTCGCCCTCGTGAACAATCTCGACTGGGACCACCCGGACGTCTTCGCGGACCGTGCCGCGGTCATCGACGCCGTGGAGCGCTGGCTCCGGGCGGCGGCAGCCGGCCAGGCCGGCACCGACGATGAGCCACCGACGCTCGTCGCCAACGTGGGCGACCGAGGTGTAGTGGAACTCCTGGATAGGCTGACGGACTGGCGTGGCCGGCTGGTGGCGTTCGCCTTGCTGGAGGGCCCGCCGGGCCGGCCGGGTGGCTACGTGCGGGGCATTGCCTCCGGGTTCGCGACCGGCCTCGGGTCCACGCGCGCAGTGGTCGGGCGCATCCGCGAGGAGCGCCCGGATGGCACCCTCGTCGAGCTGCACGGCCTCGACGAGCTGGCCGGCGCGGTTCCCGTACGCCTCTCCACGGCCGGCCGCCATAACGCGGCGAACGCCACCGGCGTGGCGGCGGTTGCCCATGCCCTCGGGGTTTCGCCGCGGGCGATTGCCGCAGGCCTTGCCTCGTTCGTGGGCGTCGGTCGCCGCCTGGAGCGCCTGGGCGAGGCGGCCGGCGTCGTCGTCTACGACGACTACGGGCACCACCCCACGGCAATCCGCGCGACACTTTCCGCCATCCGCCAGCGCGAGCCGGGTCGGCGCGTGTGGGCCGTGTACGAGCCGCTGACCTACCACCGGACCGCGGCGCTGCTTGATGCGTTCGCGGACGCGCTCGCCACGGCGGACGCGGTCGCGATCGCGGAGATCTGGGCCGGGCGCGACCCGGATCCCTCGGTCGCGTCTGCGCAGGCCCTGGCCGAAGCTGTCGCGGGCCGTGCTCCGGCGCTCGAAGTCGCCGCACCCGGGACCGTCGAGGAGACCGCGGCCTGGCTGGCCGGCATGGTTCGATCGGGCGACGCCGTCCTCGTCATGGGCGGCGGCCGCAGCTACCGCATCGGACGCCTGCTCCTGGAGCGGCTGACGGGTGCCGGATTGCGCCCATGACCCCGGCGCAGATCGGCTACGCGGAAGCCGCAGACTTCCTGGCCCGCTACGCCGCCGCCCTGACCACGTTCGACGGTGACGACTGGGTCGCGCTCTTCAGCGAGGATGCGGAGTACCATGCCGATCCGTTTTCCGCGCCGGTGGTCGGGCACAATGGGTTGCGCGCCCTCCTGCTCGAGAGAGCGGCCCGCGAGGCGCAGTCCGAATTCGAGATCCAGCGGCACTGGGTGAGCGGGGCGACCATCCTGTCCGCGTGGCATGCCAGCGCGGTGGACCGCGGCAGCCGCCAGCGCGTCCGCTCGGCCGGGTTCAGCACGTTCGAGATGCAGGACGGTCGCTGCGCGCGATACCGGCAGTGGTGGCATCGGCGCGGCGAGGGTTGACAGGAAGGGAAGGAGCCGCCCAATGGCGGGAGACGTCTCGTTCGACGTCGTGAGCGAGTTCGACGAGCAGGAACTGCGCAACGCCCTCGACCAGGTGCGTCGCGAGGTCCAGCAGCGGTTCGACTTCAAGGGCGCGACGGTGGACTTGACCCAGGGCAAAGAGGACATCACGCTCGTCACCGACGACGAGTTCCGCGCGAAGGCCATCCGCGACCTCATCGAGTCGAAGGCGATCAAACGCAACCTCTCGCTCAAGATCTTCGACTGGGGCAGGATCGAGCCAGCGGGTGGGAACAAGGTCCGCCAGGTCATCACGCTCCGGCGCGGGCTCGCCGAGGACCTGGCGAAGAAGATCTCCAGGTTGATTCGCGACGAGTTTCCAAAGGTGAAGCCGCAGATCCAGGGTGATGCCGTGCGGGTCTCGGGAAAATCCAAGGACGACCTGCAGCGCGTGATCACGCGGCTGCGCGAACTGGACGAGACGGTTCCCCTCCAGTTCCAGAATTACCGCTAGGATGCTTCCCGGGGCGCGCCTCGCGCGCGCTGTCTTCATCGTTGTAGCGGTGATCCTCGCCGTCGGACTCGTCCTGTCGAGCATCACCATGCCGTTGTGATCGGAGTCGAGCATGGTTGACGACGGGACCCTGACCAAGCCCCAGGCCTCCGGGTCCGGACTCATCGAGGAGCTCGAAGCCGAGACCGACATGACGATCGGGCATGAGCCGGTCGGCGAAACGGCACTGGTCGCCGAGCCGGTGACGCTCGAAGCCGAGCCTGTCGCCGTCGCCGAGCCTGTCGCCGTCGCCGAGCCGGTGACGCTCGAAGCCGAGCCTGTCGCCGTCGCCGAGCTGGCCGCCGAGGCCGCCACCCCTGCGGAGCCCGCTGCCCCTGCCGAACCGGCCGTGCCGATGTCGGTTGCGACGCTGATCGCCCGCGCATTGCGCGGGTTCGGCGTGCGGATGGCCTTCACCGTTCCCGGCGAGAGCTTCCTGGGCCTGCTCGAGGCGCTTGCGGACGAGGGGGTCCGCGTGATCACGACACGCCACGAGGGCGGCGCCGGGTTCATGGCGGAGGCATACGGGCAGTTGACCGGTCGCCCTGCCCTTGCGATCGGGACGCGAGCCGTCGGGGCCGCAAACCTTGCGATCGCCGTCCACACCGCGCGCCAGAACTCCACGCCGATGATCGTGATCGCGGGCCAGGTCGCTCGCCGCCATCGCGGTCGCGAGGCGTTCCAGGAGGTGGACCAGGTGGCCTCGTTCGGACGCCTCGCCAAGTGGGCGACCGAGCTGTCCGACCGGAACGCCGTGCCCGCTGCTCTCGATGAACTGAGCCGCCACCTGCGAGCCGGCCGCCCGGGTCCGGTGTACCTGTCGGTCCCCGAGGACCTCTTCGACGACACCTTCCCCCAGTCGATCGAGCCGCCGCCGTTCCGGCCGCGTTCGCCGGACCTCGACACGTCCGCGGTGCGGCGCGTCCTCCACCACCTTGCTGCCGCACGGCGGCCGTTGATCCTGGCTGGGGCCGGTGTCCTGCGCGCCCGCGCGACCGCGGACCTTGTCCAGCTCGCCGAGATGCTCGAGGTGCCGGTGGTCGCGTCCTGGCGGCGCCCGGACGTCTTCCCCAACGAGCACCCGCTCTACCTGGGCATGGCCGGCTACGCATCGCCGGCGACTGTGCGTGAGCGGCTGCGCGCCGCGGACTTCCTGCTCGTGCTCGGCAGCCGCCTCAACGAGCCGACGTCCTACGACTACAGCATCCCCGCGAGAGGCCAGGCCTGGGCCCACGTGGACCTCGAACCACGCACGAATGCCCCCGGCCTGCCGGCGCCGCGCCTCTCGGTCACCGCGGACACGCGCAGCTTCCTGCGGAGTGCCGTCGAGCGGCTGCGGGCCGGCGCCCTCGAGGCCGCAGTGATCCAGGCACGCGAGGTCCTCAACCGCGAGGACCGGGCGGCGTACGAGGCCGCGTCCGTCGTGGGCGGTGAGCCGTGGGACGGCCCTGGCGTCCACCCTGGCCGGATCGTGGCAACGCTCTCGTCGGTGCTGAGCGCCGACACGGTGGTCACGACCGACGCGGGCAACTTCGGACACTGGGCGGCGCGCGGACTGCGATTCAGCCGGCCCGGAACGTTCCTCGGTCCGACGTCGGGCGCGATGGGCTATGCCCTGCCGGCCGCGATCGCGGCCGGTGTCACGCGTCCGAACCGCCACGCGATCGCGCTCGCCGGCGACGGCGGGTTCGCGATGCTGATGGCCGAGCTTGAGACGGCGGTCCGCGAACGTGCCCGGGTCGTCGCACTGGTGTTCGACAACCAGCGCTACGGCACGATCCGCGCACACCAGGAGAAGCGCGGCAACGGCCGGCCCCTCGCGACCGACCTTGGCCCGATCGACTTCGCGGCGGTGGCACGGGCCTGCGGAGCGCAGGGCGTGACAATCGCGGACGACGCGTCGTTCGAACCGGCATTGCGCGACGCACTCGCGCATCCGGGCCCGACCGTGCTCCATCTTGCGCTCGACCGGCGCTGGCTGGCCATCGACCAGGTGCTCGACGCCGAGGCCTGACCCGCGCCGCGGCAGCGGCGGCCCGCCGCGGTGAGGGCCTGCGGGAGACAGGTTCGCCAGCGGAAACGGCTGCCGGCGAGCAGCGCCGGACCGGGGGGTCCGGGGTTCGCCCCGCCCACGTCGGCTCGCTAGACTCGCGTCATTCGAGGGAGGGGACTGCCGGGTGAAGATCACCGCCATCGAGCCGTTGGTGTGCGACGGCGGGCTGCGCCAGTTCGGGTTCCTGAAGGTGACCACCGATGAAGGGATCGTCGGCTGGTCCGAGATCTACGACTTCACGGCGGTCGCGTCGCTGGCCACGGCGATCCGCATCATCGGGCGGGAGTGCATCGGCTACGACCCGTTCCGGATCGAGCCGTTCGTGGAGCGGATGTGGTACCTCGCGAGGCCCGGCACCCCGGAGCGGATCAAGGTCCTCGCCGCGATCGAGCTGGCCCTGTGGGACATCAAGGGCAAGGCGCTGGGGGTGCCGGTCTACGAGTTGATCGGCGGGAGGTTCCGCGACCGGATCCCCCTCTACTGGAGCCACTTCGCCACGTACCGCGCGGTCTGGCCTGAGGTCCTGGGCGTGGAGCCGCAGCACACGTATCGGGAATGGGCGGAGGGCGCGAGGGAGGTCGTTGCGGCCGGCTACAAGGTCCTCAAGACCAACCTGTTCTGGGAGGGCGGGCCCGGGAAGCCGGCGGTGCTGGCGCACTACCTGGACGGGGCGATCGACAAGCGGACGCTCGACGAGGCGGTGACCTGGATCGGGACCATCCGCGACGTGGTGGGGCCGGACATCGGGATCGCCGTGGATGTGCAGTTCAACTACCGGATGGGCGGCATCGTGGCGCTCGCGAAGGCGATGGAGCCGTTCAACCTGTACTGGCTGGAGGTGGAGAACCTCGATCCGGGCGCACTCCTGGCGGCGCGCGAGCAGACCACCACCCGCTTCTGCCACGGCGAGTCGCTGTTCCGCCGCGACCAGTTCCGGCCGTTCTTCCAGGCGCACGTCACGGACGTGGTGATGCTGGAGACGCTGTCCAACGGGTTCTCGGAGACGCGCAAGATCGCCGAGATGGCCGAGCTGTACGACGTGATGGTCTCGCCCCACAACTGGATGAGCCCGCTCACCACCATGATCAACGCCCAGCTGTGTGCGGCGCTGTCCAACGTGGAGATCCTCGAGATCGACATGGACGACGTGCCCTGGAAGATGGACCTGCTGACCCACCCGTTCGAGATCGTCGATGGGGAGCTCGTCGTGCCGGACCGGCCCGGGTGGGGGAGCGACATCAACGAGGACGTGGTGCGGGCGCACCCGCTGCGGCCGGAACAGCTGGGCGGGTTCGCGCCGGGCGGGATCGGGGCGGTCCGATGAGGGGCAGACCGCTCGTGGGTCCGACTCCTGCCGGATATCACTGGACGCGATGCAAGGCGGTGTCGGGACGACCGCGGGCGATGTCGGCGGCGGGATTCGTGCGTGAGCAGCGGGCTGAGGCGGCCCGAATCGGGGCCGGTCGCTGTCTACCATCGCGGGCAGTAATGGGTGGGGGAACTTCGGCGCGATCGACCCGTTCCCAGCACTGGGAGCGATATCGGGGCCTGCTGGGGACGGCGCGATGAAGATCACCGGCGTCGAGACCATCCCGGTCGACAGCGGCATCGGCGGTCGCGACTGGCTGTTCGTGAAAGTGCTCACCGACGAGGGGATCGTCGGCTGGAGCGAGGCGTACGACACGCAGGCGGCGCCGGCCCTCGGCCAGGCGATCGAGTGGATCGGTCAGGAACTGGTCGGCCAGGATCCGCGTCGGATCGACTACATCAGCCGACGCCTCTGGGACTGGGGCAGGGCCGGCTTCCCGGAGCGAATGAAGGTCATCGCCGCCATCGACATCGCCCTCTACGACATCAAGGGCAAGTGGCTGGGCGTGCCGGTCTACGAGTTGCTCGGCGGCCTCAACCGCGACCGGCTGCCGCTCTATTGGAGCCACTTCGCGTCCTACCGCGCGATCGGGACGGACGCGGCGTCGCTCGGCGTGCCGGCTGCCCGGTCGATTCCGGACTGGATCGGGCTCGTCGACGACGTCGAGAAGGCCGGCTTCGGGGCGCTCAAGACGAACCTGCTGATTCCGGGCCTCGCGAGTGGCCTGCCGCCGACGCTCAACGGCGCCATCGACACCTGGCGGATCAACGCGGCGGTGGATTTCGTGGGGGCGCTGCGCGAACGGTGCGGCCCCGACATGGCGATCCTGTTCGACGTGGGCCAGGAGTACCGGATGGGCGGCATCGTCCAGCTGGCGCGCGCGCTGGAGCCGTTCAACCTGTACTGGCTGGAGGCGGAGGGGATGGACCCCGATGCCCTCCTGGCGGCGCGGCGGCAGACGCGAACCCGGATCTGCCACGGTGAGGCGCTCATGCGGCGGGAACAGTTCCGGCCGTTCTTCGAGCGCCACGTGACCGACGTGGTCATGGTCGAGACGCTCATGAACGGGCTGTCCGAGGCGCGCCGGATCTGCGACCTCGCTGCCCATTACGACACGATGATCAGCCCCCACAACTTCATGAGCCCGCTGTCGAACCTGGTCAACGCGCATCTGTCGGCGGCCATGCCCAACTTCGAGATCCTCGAGATCGACATGGACGACGTGCCCTGGAAGTGGGACCTCATCGACCCGCCGCTGCGCATCGAGAACGGCGAGCTCATCGTGCCGTCCGGACCGGGCCTCGGCGCGGAGGTCGTGGAATCCGTGGCCCGGGCGCATCCGATCCGGGGGCACGAGCGCGCCGAGTTCCTGCCGATCGACGGGTAGCCTCGCCGGGCCGTCGTATCGGGTGGCGGCCAGCGGTGGTGCCGGCTCGCGCCCGCTCAGGCCCGGCTCGCGCCGGCCAGGGGTCTGGCGTCCGTGATCATCGAGGCCATCTGAGTGGGGAGAGGAGACAGGCTGCGCTCAGCGCGGAACACCCTGGAGCGGCGTACCCTCGGCTCATTGGAGCGCAGATGGATCGTTCCGCACCGCAGGCGCGTCGACACCCGATCCGGACGAGCGCGCACTTGACCGCGACCGCTGAGGCGCGGCCGCGCTATGCGGCGATCGCCGCGCTCGTCGGGCGTGGTGAATGGACTACCTATGGCGACATCTCGGTCGTGGCGCACGGCACGGCCCGGTACGCGCGCCACGTGGGCCGGGCGGCAGCGACCGAGGAAGCGTTCCCGAACGCTGAACGGGTCCTGGCGGCCGGCGGGCGCATCGCGCCGGGTTGGCGGGCCGAGCATGGTGCCGGTCCGGGCGAGTGCCGGCGGCGGCTCGAGGCCCAGGGCGTGCGCTTTGTCCGCGACCGGGCCGATCCCGGTCAACGGGTGGGCTGGGAGGACCTGCTTGCACGGTCGGACGCGGCCGACGTGGCGCGCACAGCGGTCCTCGGGCCGTGGTGAGGCCGTTCGCCCACGATCGCGGGGGCGCGTGCCGTCGCGCCCGAAGCCGCCGGCGCCGGCTCAGGCTAGGTTGAGCCCTGGCTCCTGGGCCAGACCACGTTCGCGAGCGGTTCGCCCGTCGTCAGGCGGCGGATGTTCTCCGCGATCGCGGCCCACCGATGGCGCATCGTCCCCTCCGTATAGCCCGCGGTGTGGGGCGTGACGATGACGTTGGGCAGTTCATGGAGCGGCGCGTCGGCCGGGACGACAACCTCGTCGGATTCGGGGTAGTGGTACCAGACGTCCACTGCGGCGCCAGCGAGACGACCGTCGCTGAGGGCGCGGTACAGGGCCCACTGGTCCACGACCGGGCCGCGGCCGACATTGACCAGGTACGCGTCGGGCTGGAGGGCCGCAAGAACCGCCTCGCCGACGAGGTTGGCGGTGCCGGCGGCGTGGGGCACGGCCACGACGAGGAATTGAGCATCTCGCGCGAAGTCGCCCAGGTCCGCCAGGGACCCGAGCCGCTCAAGGCCCGCCGCCTGGCGCCGCTCCTCGGAGGGATGTTCGGTCACGGCTGACACCCGCATCCCCACGAAGTGCGCCCAACGTGCCACCTCGCGCCCGATATGGCCGAGGCCGACGATGAGGAGCGTCCGTCCCCGAAGTTCACGGAGCGGCCCGCCGCGCCAGCGGCCCTCGCGCAGGTCCCGGTCGGCAGCGAACAGCTCCCGGTTGAGCGCCGCCATAATCATGAACACGTACTCCGCGATCCCATAGTCGTGCCCGTAGACGTTCGCAACCCGGACACCGGCCGGGACCGCGCTCAGCTGGATGCCGTCGTAGCCGGCGCCGACGGCGTGGATGAGGCGCAGTTTCGGCACGTGTGCCGTCCAGTCGGTCTTGAAGACCCCGCTCACGAGGACGTCCGCGTCGCGGACGGCCGCGAACATCTCGTCGCCGCCCTCCGTCGGGGCGGCAATGACCTCGGCCGGGATGGCGAGGTTCTGCCGGAGGCGGTCGGCGAAGGGCGTGAGCGTGGCGATTCGCAGCGTCGTCATGGCGCGATTGTCGCGGTCGCGGCGGCGCCGTGTGAGCCCCGCGTGTGCCGTAGCCTCCGTTGAGTGGCCGATCTGACGATCCTGCTCGGCGGCGTCATCCACGCGGGTCGCGGCCCGGCCCGGCCGGCGGACGTGCTGCTCGACGGTGACCGAGTCGCCGCCGTCGCGCCACCCGGCGGCCTGCCCGTCGAGACCGGCGCGGCCGAGATCCTCGACCTTCGGGGGCTGCACCTGGCGCCGGGATTCGTCGACATGCACAGCCACTCCGACACCGCCCTGATCGCCGAGCCCGAGAACACGGCGAAGACCCGACAGGGAATCACCCTTGACGTGATCGGACAGGACGGCCTGGGGGTGGCGCCCTTCGACGCGGGTCGCGACGGCCAGTGGCGCGCGACGCTGCTGGGCCTGACCGGCCATCGTGACCTCCCGTGGACGTGGTGCACCTTCGACGAACACCTTGCGGCGATCGAAGCGGCGCGCCCGGCTACCAACGTGGCCGCCCTCGTCACGTTCGGCGCGATCCGCAACGCGGTCATCGGGCTCAGGGACCGCCCGACCACGATTGCGGAACGTGGTCGGATGACGGGGCTGGTCGCGGACGCGATGGCGGCCGGCGCCTTCGGCATGTCGGTCGGACTCGTCTACCTGCCCGCGGTGTTCGCGTCGCGGGACGAGCTCGTTGCCGCCTTCAGCGTCGTCGGGCGGGGCGACGGGCTGATGGTGGTCCACCTGCGAAGCCAGGGCGACGCCTGGCTCGACGCCATCGACGAGGCGATCGGCATTGCGCGCGAAGCCCAGGTCGCCCTCCATGTCTCCCACGTGTGCAGCCTCGGATCGCGCAACTGGTCCAAGATCCCGCGAGCTCTCGAGCGATTTGAGGCGGCCCGCGCGAGCGGCCTGCCAGTCACCTTCGACCAGCACCCATATACCGCTGCATCCACCGTCCTTGCGCAGGTGCTCCCGCCCTGGGTGACGGAGGGCGGCCCGGCCGCCATGCGCTCGCGGTTGGCGGAGGACGCCGTCCGGGACCGGATCCGGACCGAGATCAGGGGGCACGGCCACCCGGGCTGGGAGAACTACGCGGGTCTGGCGGGCTGGGACGCCGTCCAGATCGCCGGCGTCGGCCGCCCGGAGAATCGCTGGATCGTCGGTCGCACGATCGGCGATGTGGCCGCCGAGCGGGACCTCGACCCCCTCGACATCACGGCGGATCTGCTCGCGGCCGAGGAGGACTCGATCCCGATGGTCCTCCTCGGGCTCTACGACGACGACGGGATCGGCCGGATCCTGCGTGCGCCCGGCGGCTCCATCGGCACCGATGGGGTCATCGCCGAGCACCCGCACCCGCGGCTCTTCGGCTCGACCGCGCGGGTCCTGGGCCACTATGTCCGGGACCTCAGGGCGCTCTCGCTCGAGGATGGCGTGGCACGGCTGGGACGGGCAGGGGCCGGGATCCTCGGTCTCGTCAGTCGCGGATCGATCGAGCCGGGCGCAGCGGCTGACCTTGTCGCCTTCGATCCCGCCGCCATCCGCGACCGGGCCAACTACGCGGCGCCCCGCGCGCACCCGGACGGGATTGCCCACGTGCTGGTCAACGGCCGATTCGTCGTCCGCGACGGGCGCGAGACGGGCGAGCGACCCGGGCGCGTCCTCCGGCGCGGCGACCACAACTGAGGATTCTGCGGGACCGGGCCATCTGCGCGTAGCGGCACGGACATTTCGTCGGCCCGCCCGTGCCCTCCGCTTGCAGCGAGTTGAATCGGTTTCTTCGGGCCGGAGGGGCCACAATGCGTCCAGCAGACGCGTCTCGTCATCGCGCCGTGCCGAAATCTGACGGGGACGGCATCGCGCGAAGGGCGGAGGCGGGCATGGCGGTACGGCGGGACAGGGGACCGGCGTGGCCACGGATCGCCGCACGCCGCACCTCGGGCGGTCCGCCGGGACGCATCCTTGGCCGCGCCGCCGCACTCGCGGCCGTCGTGGCACTGCTCTCCGGCCTGGTCGCTTCGCCACTCGCCGCTTCGGAACCGCCGGCCGGGGGCGGCAGGTACGACATCCCCAAGCCGAGCCTGGCGCCGGCCGTCAGGGAGGTGCTGCGCGGCGGCTTGGGACGTGTCGCGGCCGCGGCTCGGGCCGGCCGCACGCCAAACACCGGCGGCATGATCGGCCGGGATCGTGGCGGCACGCCTGAAGTCGCTGTCACGGTGGACGTGTTGCCTGGCACGGTAGCCCGCGTCGCTACGGGTCTTCGCCGGCAGCGCGCCACCGTGACCAGCACAGCAGCGACGACGGTCGAGGGCTACCTCCCGCTCCGATCGCTCGATGCGGCCGCGGCGATCAGCGGGGTGCGAGCGATCCGCCCGGTCTATCGCCGGTTGCACGGTGCGTTCGTGACGCCCGCGATCAACCTCTACGGGGCACCGGCGTGGCAAGCGGCCGGGTTCGATGGGGCCGGCATCAAGGTGGGCATCATCGACGTCGGCTTCGAGGGCATCGTGCGACTCATCGGGACCGAGATCCCTGCCAACGTCATCGCTCGCTGCTTCCGGGCGTTCGGCATGTTCACAACGGACCTCGCCGACTGCGAGAACGGCGTGGACCACGGCACTGCCGTAGCTGAGCTGGTCGTCGATATGGCGCCCGGCGCGACGCTCTACATCGCGGACCCCGAATCGCCGAGCGACTACCGCGACACGATCCGCTGGATGACCTCGGAGGGCGTGCGGATCGTCAACTTGTCCGCGGTTTCGGGGTATATCTTCGATGGGCCCGGCGATGGGACCGCAGGCACACCCGATTCCACCTACGAAGAGGTCGACCTCGCGGTGGATCTGGGCGCCCTCTGGGTGAACTCGGCGGGCAACCAGGGTGACACCGGCTGGTCCGGGCCGTGGATCGACGCCGACGGCGACGACACCCTGGATTGGGCGCCGGGCGACGAGGGGAACACGATTCACCTCGAGCAGGGCCAGCAGATCCGCGTGGCGATGCGCTGGCCGGACGAATGGGGCGCGTCCGCCAACGACTACGACATCGCGCTCTTCTCGGGCGACACCGTGATGGCCGTCGGGGGTGACTTCCAGACTGGGGCCGGAGATCCATTCGAGATCTTCGATTTCATTTCACCGGCCTCAGCCACCTATGAGCTCGTCGTCCGCCGCTATGACGCCGAGCCGGCGGAGCGTCTCCAGGTCCTGATCTACACCTCGGGGCCGCTGGCGCTCCAGTACAGCGTTGTCGATGGGACGCTGCCGTCGCCGGCCGACAGCGCCAACCCGGGCATGGTGACGGTGGGCGCGGTCATGGAGTCGGCACCCGACGTGATCGAGCCCTACAGCTCGCGCGGGCCGACGGTGGACGGCCGGCTCAAGCCCGACCTGGTCGCGGCCGACTGCATGGCGACCATGACCTACGGCCTGTTCTGTGGGACCAGTGCTTCCGCGCCACAGACGGCCGGGGCAGCGGCGCTGGCGCTCCAGGCTGACCCGACCATGGGCCCGACCGAGCTGGCCGTCGCGCTTCGCGGGCGGGCGCTTCCCCTGGGCGATCCGGTCCCCAACAACACGTTCGGCAGCGGCCGGCTGCGCCTGGGCGAGCCCAGCACCGGGACTCCCGCCACAACAGCGGTCGGGCTAAGCGCGAGCGAACGGTCGGTGACCTGGCCAGCAGGGGTGACGCTGACCGCCAGCCTCGCGCCGGCGATCCCTGCCGGGCGCCTCGTCTGGTTCCAGGCCTCCACGAACGGACGTGACTGGCTGCCGGTCGGCTCCGCCGTGAGCGCGGACGGCGAGACCGCCGAACTCAGCCTGACGCCGACCGGGACGCGCCGCTATCGTGCGGTCGCGCTGGGCACGGCCGTCGCGAGCGGCTCGGTCTCGGTTGTCATCCACCAGCGCCTCGCCGTCCGGCCGTCGATCGCCGCGGCCCCGGTGAGGCAGCCGGTCAAGGTCCTGCAGGCGGGCACGCTGGTCGTCTTCGACAGCGTCGTCCGGCCGGCCCGCTCCGACCTGCCGCGCGGGAGGGTGGAATACACGGTCCACCAGCGGATCGGCACGGCGTGGATGCTCGAACGAAGCGTCGAGGTCACCACTGACAGCGCTGGCGAGGCGCAGTTCCCGCACCACTTCGACGTACCCGGCGAGTGGTACGTGCGCGCCCGAGCGGTGGCGACTCCCGGCGCGGCCGCCAGCGCTTGGAGCCAGACGTTCCGCTACGACGTGCAGGGCGCGGCGGTCGGCCTGCTGAACCGGTCCTGGGGCGCGACGTTCCGCGGAGGATCGGCGTCGTTCTCCTCATTCTCCAACGGCACGGCGGTCCTGGCGCTGAACGCGAGCGGCCTCGGCCCTTCGCGCGCAGTGAGCGTGTCGATCCATCGCGAGAGCTGCGCCTCGAACGGGCCGCGCGTTGCCAGGTTGCGCACGGTTCGCACCACGGCGGCGAGCATCCTCACCAGCACCATCCCGTTGTCGGCCGCGCAGATTGCGGCCCTCGGGCGTGCTTCGACCGCCGGAGCAACGCTCTCGATCGTGCTGCGCGCTGGTGGAATCACACGCTGCGCACCGTTCGTCAGCCGGCCGATCGTGGTGGCCCGCATCGCCACCGGCGAAGAGGCCGCCGGGGTCGCTGTGGACGGTGCGGCCGTCTGGGTCACGAACATCTTCGAGGACACCGTGTCCCGGATCGATCCGGCGACCAACGTGGTGACCGCGACGATCGCGGTGCCCGGCTTTCCCACCGGCATTGCCTCGGACGGGGCAACGGTCTGGGTGACGCATCTTGCGTCCGGTGTTCTCACCCGCATTGACACACAGACCAACCAGGTCGTCGCGACCTCCCAGGTGGGAATCGGGCCGGGCAATATCGCCATCGGCGGAGGTGCCGTCTGGGTCGTGCTGGAAGGCGAGGACGCCATCCTCAAGATCGACCAGCAGACCGGCGAAGTGGTCGACATGATCGGCGTGGCGGCCGATCCCTACGGCATCGTGTTCGCCGACGGAGCGGTCTGGGTGACGAGCCCGGGGGAGGGGATCGTCACCCGCATCGATGCGCGGGCCGGCGAGATCGTCGCCCAGATCGAGGTGCCGTTCGTGGCCGATCTCGGCGCCGGTGAAGATGGGATCTGGGTGTCGGTCCGGCCGAACCGCGCGGCGAGCGGCGCCATCGTGCGCATCGACCCGGCCACCAACTCGGCGCGCGAGCGTGTCGCGGTTGGCTTCGACCCGGCGGGCATCGCGGTGGTGGGCGGGAGCGTCTACGTGGCGATGGCCGGCGAGCCGACCCTGGCCCAGGTCCGAGGCGCCAGCGTCGCGGCACGCGTGCCCGTGACGATGAAGAGCCTCGCCGTTGCCGTGGGATTCGGGTCGCTGTGGCTGCTCCATCCGTACGGGACGGGCATCGCCGGCTCCGGCCTCTACGACGGCGGCGTGTCCCGCCTCAACATCTAGGCCCCCTCGCCGACCAGTGCGGCCGGCTGGGCCAGTCCTTCAACGACCGCCACGTTCGGCAGCGCGAGCAGAATTGCGGGTGCCGCCAGCACCTTCCAGCTCCGGCTCCCGCCGCCCAGCACGATCCGCTCGCGCGCCATCACCGCCGCGTCCACCAGGATCGGCAGGTCGCGTGGCAGCCCGAACACCGTCACGCCCCCGATCTCGTGGCCGGTCAGCTCGCGCGTTTCGGCGGGGCCCGCGAACGACGCCTTGCGGGTGCCGAGCCGCGTCCGGACCGAGCGATTGACGTCCAGGCGGTGCGTCGCGAGGACGACGCACGCCGCGAAGCGGCGCGGTTCGGCCTTGCCGACCACGACGATGGTGTTCGCCGAATCCGCCAGCGCGAAGCCGTACGCCGCGCAGAACGCCGCGGTATCGACGAGCGCCGGGTCGCACGGAAAGAGCTCGTACGGCACGCCGAGCAGCGCGAGCAACGTGTTGAGCTCTGAGCGCATCGCGTCTGCCTCGGTCGTCATTCGACGGGCAAGGCTAGCGGCGTCAGACGATCAGCGTCGACTCCTCCACGTTGACCATGCGCGCGTAGAGCACCTGCTCGTTCACCTCGAGGTTGTTGATCAGGGAGAGGGCAACCACGATCCCGCGACCGACGATCTCGTCGGCGGTCTCGCCGAACTGGACTTCGAGCAGCACGTTGTCGGCGCGCTCGTCGCTCGACACCGACTCGGGGTCCTGCCAGGTGCCGGCAGCCGCCAGTTCGGTGGAGGCTCGCATGAAGTCGAGGGCGGCCGCCTTCGGCCGTGGCAGCGCCATGGTGAGGAGTTCCTGCTGGACGCGTGCCAGGCGCGTGTTCGTGGAGTCGTCGCCGAAGAGCAGCGCGAACAGCACGTCCTTGGCGAGCCGCAGGAGATCTTCCCCCTTCGGGGTGCGATGCGCCGTGCCCAGGAGGGCCGTGCCCTTGGCCGGCGCGTCGGCGCGGAGCGACCCCGTGTCGATCAGCCAGTCGCGCGTGACGCCCCCGAACTCGGCGAGGAACGCGTCAAGCGCCGTGTGGCCGAGCGAAAGCGCGCGCACCCGTTCTAGCCGGTCGGCTCGTGCCCGGGCCTTGGCCTCGACCTCGACGCGCCGGTCGATCTCGTCGAGGCTGTGGTGATCCAAAGTGAGCCGGACGATCTGGTCGATCAGCCACTCGCGGTCCTGTTCGGCGAGAATCGCGCGCAGCCGCTCCTCGAACTGCGGAACGAGATCGCGGTTGATGGATCGGACAAACCCCTCGATCGTGGGCATGGCGCACCTCCTCGCGCGGTGATCATCGCGCGGCGGCTACGATCCGGTACGGTGGGGACCGCAGTCGAGGCCGCGTTCTGGGGGGCCGTCGCTGGCTCGGCGCTGCTGATCGGCGCCGCAATCGGCTATCTGCTCGACCTGCCGGCCCGTCTGATCGCCGCGATCATGGCCTTCGGGGCCGGCGTCCTGATCTCGGCACTCTCCTTCGACCTCATGGACGAGGCATACCAACGGGGCGGCTTCGGGGGCGCGGCGATCGGCTTTGTGCTCGGCGCAATTGTGTTCACGGCCGCCAACCTCCTGCTCGCCCGGATGGGTGCCCGCCACCGCAAGCGTTCGGGCGGGGCGATGGGCCTCGCCGAGGAGGCCCGGTCGGACACAAATCCCGCTTCGATCGCCATCGGCTCCATGCTCGACAACATCCCTGAGTCGATCGCGATCGGCCTTTCGCTCGTCGGTGGGGGCGTGATGAGCGCGGTCACGGTGATCGCCGTCTTCCTGTCCAACATTCCCGAGTCGCTCTCGGCCTCGGTCGGGATGCGCCGCGCGGGTCGCTCGGCGCGCGATGTGCTAGGCCTCTGGGCGCTGACCGTCCCGGTCTGCGCGCTGTGCGCCTTCGCGGGCTACACGGTCGTGTCCGGCTGGCACTCCGCGGCGATCGCCGGCGTCTCCGCCTTTGCCGCCGGCGCCATCCTGGCCATGATCGCGGACACGATGATCCCCGAGGCCTTCGAGGTCGCCCACGACTTCGCGGGCCTCGTCACGGCGCTCGGGTTCCTGGCCGCGTTCGCCCTGTCGCGAGTCCCGCTCTGACGTGGGCAGGGCCGGTCAACGGCGCACGCGGGGTCGTGGTCAGCCCTTGACTACGCCCAGTGGCCGGAGGCGCGTCACGGGCCGCACCAGGTCGGCGCTCAGGGCCATCACCGACTCGATGTCCTTGTAGGCGAAGGCGGCTTCCTCGGCGGCGGTCTTCGGCTCGTTGGAGATGAACTCGATGCCCCAGCCGGCCATCTCTTCGAACACCTCCGCCGCCGACTTGAGGCGCTTGGCGGCATTGCGGCCCATGACGCGGCCGGCGCCGTGCTGGCAGGTCTCGAAGGCGAGCGGGTTCCCGAGGCCCACGCCGATGTACGACGCGGTGCCCATGGACCCCGGGATCAGGACGATGTCGCCCGCACCTGCGCGAACGGCGCCCTTGCGGTGGACAATGCCGCGCCGCCCGCCGTGGGTCTCTGTTGCGGCGTAGTTGTGGTGGACGTCTACCAGCCGCTCGAAGGCGTGGACGGAGGCGTACTTGCGGAACGCGGCCTCGACCCGGTCCATCATCTGGCGCCGGTTCACCTCCGCCCAGCGAAGCGCGAACGCCATCGCGTCCCAGTAGCGAGTGGCGTCCTCGTCCTCGTCGAAGCGCAGATAGGCGAGCTCGGGGTCGGGCAGGTCGCGGCGTGCGGCCCGGTCGACCTGCAGCGCTCGCTTGGCGAACGAGTCGCAGATCTGCTTCCCGAGGTTGCGTGACCCCGAGTGGAGCATGAAGTACACCCGATTGTCGTCGTCGCGCTGAACCTCGAGGAAGTGGTTGCCGCCACCGAGCGTGCCCAGTGAGACGAGCGCGCGGTCAAGCCAGCCCCGGGCCACGCCTGACGGGGCCGGAAGGCCCATGAGGTCGAGCAGCCGGTCGAGGGTCACGGGGGGCCGGCGGTGGACGTTGAACCCCGTCGGCACATCGCGCTGGACCTGGCGCAGCACGTTGCGCAGCCTCTCGGGCGTCAGCGTGTCCTCCCAGACGAGATTCGTCCGGGCGATCGCAACGCCGCAGCCGATATCTACGCCGATCGCGTATGGCACGACCGCGCCCTCGGTGAACAGGACCCCGCCGATCGGCATCCCGAATCCCGAGTGGGCATCCGGCATCAGCGCGACGTGGTCGATCGCGATCTCGAGGTTGCCGAGATTGAGAACCTGGCGGAGCGCCTCGGCCTCGATCTCCTCGCCGGCCCACGAGTAGATCGGCAGCCGCGCGCCCGCGATGATCTGCATGGTCGGATTGTCCACGGTCGGGCCGGATGGCTCGCATCCCTGGCCGGTGGCCGATGCGTGCCTGGGCCGTGCGCTCAGCGGCCTCGCAGCCGCAGGTTCTCGGCGATCCTCGCCCGCACCAGCTTCGTGACGAGCTCGGCCGGCAGCGGCTGAGCGGGCTGGAAGCGGATCGAACCCTTCCCGGTCGGATACCCGGCGACGTCCGCGGCGTGGGCTTCGAGGACGGCGGTGCCCAGGAGATGGAAGGTGCAATGTCCGCGCGCCGCGGCGAACCCGACGAGCGGGCCGTGCAGACGGAACGTCGGGATCTGGTAGCTGATCATCTCGGTGGCGTCGGGGGCCGCAGAACGGACGACCTGGCGCAGAGCCTCGAGAGCGGACCGCTGGTCGTCGGGCAAGCGTGCGAGGTAGTCGTCAATCGAGGTCACCGGGCCGCGTGCCTCATCTGCCATGAGGCGCAGTCTAGGCGCCCTCCCGGGTGACCCGGCAGCGCCGAAGTTCAAGGGTTGCGGGTGGGCGGCGTCGATCTTCGGCCGTCTCGGGGCCCCAGGGCCATCATGTCCACCATGACTCAGCGAACCCTCCGCCCGCGCGCTGCACCGGGCCCTGCCGGGCGGCCGTCCGTTTGACCCCGATCCCCAGGAGGAACTGTGGTGCGCGACGTGACCTATTCGATGGGCGTCTCGGTCGATGGCTACATCGTCGGGCCCGACGGCGCGTTCGACTGGACGGTGCCCGACGAGAAGGTCTTCCGCTTCTGGATCGACGAGATCCGTGGGGTCGGCGTCCACCTGATGGGGCGACGTCTGTACGAGACGATGCTGTACTGGGAGACCGCCGACCGGGAACATTCACTCGACGCGGCAGAGCTCGAGTGGGCTGCGCTCTGGAAGCCGCTCCCGAAGGTGGTGTTCTCGCGCACGCTCTCCGCGGTGCAGGGCAACGCCCGTCTCGCCTCCGGGGGGCTGGCGGAGGAGATCGAGCGGCTGCAGGCCGAGCCCGGTGAGGGCGACATCGCGATCGGTGGCGCCACGCTCGCCGCCGAGGCAGCCGGGCTGGGCCTGATCGACGAATACCGGGCCATGGTCCACCCGGTGCTGGTCGGCGGTGGCATTCCGTTCTTTCCCCGGAGCGAACGGCGGGTCGATCTCCAGCTCGTTGAGACCCGTACGTTCAGCTCGAGGGTCGTCTATCTCCGCTACCGCGTTGTGCGCTGATCGGCACGGTGTCGGTGCTCTCTGCAGCCCGGATCAGACGGTTGCCGCCTCGTTGATCGGCTCGACCGCGGGGCCGGAGTCATCGAGCTCGCGATCGGCGAGGACCCGCAACCGGCTCGCGAACAGCCAGGCCAGGACATACAGCCCGGCGACGATCACCAGCAGGAAGCTGTACCCCGTGAGCAGGGCCACGTACTCCAGCGCGCCGCCGACCATCGCGCCCAGCAGGTTGCTCGCAAAGGCCATGTCGGCGGTCCTTGTGTCGCGGAACGAGTGGCTGAACACGAGGTTCGCGAAGAAGATCGGCGCGAACGCCAGCGCCGCGGCGAGCGCGTACCGGAGGAACGGCGGATCCACCAGCAGCGTCTCCGGCCGGACGAGGTACGCCACCGCGATCGACGCGAAGAGCGCGAGATAGAACGGCCCTGGGTTTCGGACGCGCCAGCGCGAGTTGACGAGGATGGCCAGCAGGACGCTGGCGAGAATGGCGAAGAACGCCATCGAGTTCACCAGCCACGTCGTCCCGAACAGCAGGCTGAAGCTGACCAGGCTTCGCGTGGTGAGCAGCAGGAACGCGATCCCCAGCACGAAGAAGTGCGGGCTGAAGCGGCGGATCGGCGTGGACGTGACGCGGGCTGCGCCCAGGACGACGCCCAGGGCAACCCCCAGGATCACCGCCAGAGCCGCGAGGTAATAGGGCGCGATGAACGGCGTTCGCAGGTAGAGAAACGGCCAGCCGTCGGTGGCGGGCTGTGGTGCCGGCTCGCCCACCGTCGGCACGGGATCGACGGCGTCGCCCGGCGGGGTGCCGCCGGGCAGCGCTGCCACCAGGGGTCCTGCAGCGAGCGCGGCGCGGTTGTACGCGTACGTCCGAAGGAGCGGCTGGTGCCCGAACGCCCGCTCGAGCATGCCGGACAGCTTGGCGATCAGCCATGGGTCGCGGAAGTAGTTGTAGAGGACGAAGACACCGCCCGGAGCCAGGTGGTCGCGGACCGACGCCAACGCCTCCTCGGTGAAGAGGAACGACTCGAGCCGCAGTGCCGCCTGGGAGCTGACCCGGGTGAGAGAGTCCGGGAGCGCGAAGACGACCAGGTCGTAGCGTCGGTCCGTGGTCCGCAGGAACGCCCGGCCGTCGTTGACATGGCGGCTGACCCGTGAGTCGAGGTAGGCGCCGTCGGGGTTGCGCTCCACTCCGATCTGCTGGATCCGGGGGTCGATCTCCACCGCATCGATCCGTTCCGCGCCCTCCCGCAGCGCGACGGCCAGGTCCACGCCGCTGCCCGCGCCCACCACGAGAACGTTGGGGAACCGCTGGTCGGGGAACCAGCGATAGATCTGCTCGTAGAACTCCTCCTTGTCGGGCGTGTCGGCGTCCCACAGCGCCTGGTGGGGGATGCCGTCGACCATGACGTGCGTGAGTGGCCGGCCATCAACGAGGAAGTCGATCCGGTAGTAGGGCGACCAGAGGCGGTCGGGATGATTGACGGCCTGGAGCGCCACGATCGCGACGACCGCCACCACGGC
>VGPE01000001.1 GCA_016875645.1 Chloroflexota bacterium | reverse complement strand
TCATGGAGGCTGGGCGGCATCAGCAGCAGGCTGTCCTGGTCGTACAGGCGGAACGCTTGGTGCGCATACCAGATTCTCCCACCCGCCCGGGTGGCCCCGCTGGCCGATATCGACACACGCTCCTAGACTCCCAGCGGGGTGCGTGACCGCACGAGTGGCAGCGAGGCGCGCGGTGCTGCGGTCCGAACCCGGGCGAAGGGGTGGCATGGAGCCGGGCGAACCAAAGGCGATCCGCGTGCTCCTCGTCGACGACCACCATCTCCTGACGGGGTCTTTCGCCGCGGTGCTCGCGCGCGAGCCTGACATCGAGGTCGCGGGCGTGGCGGGCTCGGTGGCCGAGGCGAAGTCGGCTGCCCGGGAGCGGCTCGACGTCGTCCTGATGGACTACCGCCTTCCCGATGGCACCGGCGCCGAGGCCACCCGGGCGATCAAGGCCCGCTGGCCTGCCTGCCGCGTCGTCATGCTGACCGCGGTGAGCGACGACGAGACGATCCTCGAGTCGATCCAGGCGGGCGCCGACGGCTACCTGACCAAGGATCGCGCCGTCGAGGACGTGGTCGGCGCCGTGCGCCAGGCCAACGCCGGCGAGACGCTCCTGCCCCAGTCCGTGATCATGAACATTGCCCAGCGCGTGGTGGCCGCGCGCGACCGGTCCGTCGAACGGCGCCCGATCGAGGCCCTCACTCCGCGAGAGTTCGAAGTGCTCAAGGCGCTGGTCGAGGGCCGCTCCACGCCCGAGATCTGCGAGCACCTGGGCATCGCCCCGAACACGCTTCGGACCCACGTCCAGAACGTGATGAACAAGCTGCGCGTGCACTCCAAGCTGGAGGCCGTCGCGTTCGCGATCCGCACCCGCATGGTGGAACCTTTGCGCTCCGAGGACTCCCTCTACTGACCGCCGACGCTCCCACAGACGAATCCGGCGCCTGCCCGCGCTGCGGCCGCGAGCGGCCGTTCGACCCGCCCTCCAGGTCCGCCGCCGAGGGACGCTGCCCGCGCTGTGGCCTTCACCTGGGCCGGCTGCCTGAGCCGGTCGCCCCTGCGCACGGGCGGGGGTCGCCCGATCGCGCCGATCCTGATCGCGGCGATCTCGCTGATCCCGATCGCGCCGACCCCGATCGCGCCGTCCCCGATCGCGCCGTCCCCGATCCCCGGCGATCCTGATCGCGGCATCGACGCGGTGGGTATTCCCGGCTGATGGCGCGTCCGATGGCCGTCGGGCGACGCCCGTAGCGGCCGCCTCATCGACCTGGGCGATCCCTCGGCCGCGATGGCGGCAGGCGCGCACGGCCGCGCGTCGCTTCGCAGGCTCCGAGCGGGTGGTTTACCCACCCGGTCGGTGCGCCGGCCGTGAGCCGGAACCGAGGGCCGGATCCACGAGCCGGAACCGCGGGAGCCGAGGCGCCGGCCGTGCGCCGGAGCCGCCGGAACCGAGGGCCGGATCCACGAGCCGGAACCGCGGGAGCCGAGGCGCCGGCCGTGCGCCGGAGCCGCCGGAACCGAGGGCCGGATCCGCGAGCCGGAACCGCCGGAGCCGAGGGCCCGAGCCGAAGACCGGGACGCCCGGCGCCAGCGAAAAGGGGCGGATCGTGCCGTGGGGGAACGGCACGATCCGCTTATGAGCGTGGGCCCCCGCCCCAACCGTGTCGATCGGGCCGGGACGCCCAGCCCTCCCTACCTCGCGGGCAGCCCCGCCAGGGCCTCCTTGACCGCCTCGGCCGGGTACTCGTAGTCCTCGAGCGAGCCGTCGAGGTACTTCTCGTAGGCGGCCAGGTCGAAGTTGCCGTGGCCGCACAGGTTGAACAGGATCACACGCGGTTCGCCGGCGGCCTTCGCGGCGAGGGCCTCGTCCACGGCAACCCGGATGGCATGGGTGGGCTCGGGCGCCGGGAGGATCCCCTCGGCCCGGGCGAACTGCACGCCAGCCGCGAACGACGACCGCTGGTGGATCGCCTGCGCCTCGATGTCGCCGTTCTCCTTGAGCAGTGACACCAGTGGCGACATGCCGTGATAGCGCAGCCCGCCGGCGTGGATCGGCTCGGGGATGAAGCCGTGGCCCAGGGTGTGCATCTTGATCAGCGGCGTCATCATCGCCGTGTCGCCGAAGTCGTAGGTGTAGACGCCCCGCGTCAGTGACGGCGCCGCCTCGGGCTCGGCCGCGATCACGCGGTACTTCCGCCCGCCGCGGAACGTCCGGCCCAGCCACGGGAACGTGAGACCGGCGAAGTTGGACCCGCCGCCGGCGCAGCCGATGATGACGTCGGGCTCCTCGCCGGCCATCTCCATCTGGACGATCGACTCCTGGCCGATGACCGTCTGATGGAGCAGCACGAAATCGAACACCGAACCCAGCGAGTACTTCGTGCCGGGATGGGTGACCGTGTCCTCGATCGCCTCGCTGATCGCGAGCCCGAGCGAGCCCGTGTGACCCGGCGCCTCCGCGAGCGTCCGCCGCCCCACCTCGGTGTCCGTGCTCGGGCTCGGCACGACCTGCGCCCCGTACGTCTCCATCAGGATCCGGCGGTACGGCTTCTGGTCGTACGAGGCGCGGACCATGTAGACCTGCACGTCGAGGCCGAACATCGCCCCGGCGAAGGCGAGCGCGCTCCCCCACTGGCCGGCGCCGGTCTCGGTCGCCATCCGGGTCACGCCCTCGGCCTTCATGTAGTAGGCCTGCGCGAGCGCCGTGTTGGGCTTGTGGCTGCCCGAGGGGCTGTTGCCTTCGTACTTGTAGTAGATGTGGGCGGGCGTATCGAGGGCCTGCTCCAGCCGTCGGGCCCGGTACAGCGGGCTCGGCCGGTAGAGTCGGTACGCGTCCCGCACGGGCTCCGGGATCTCGATCTCGCGATCCTGGCTGACGACCTGCTTGATCAGCTCCATCGGGAACAGCGGCGCCAGATCACCGGGCCCGATCGGCTGGCCGGTGCCCGGGTGCAGGACCGGCGGCGGGGCGACCGGCAGGTCGGCGGCGATGTTGTACCAGTCGCGCGGGATCTGGTCCTCGTCGAGCATGAACCGGGTTCGAGCCACGTGTGTCCCTCCTCTTGACGCCGGGACCAAGCCTACCCCTCGCGGGACTCCAGCGGCACGTCCAGCGGCACCTCCAGCGGCACCTCCAGCAGCGGCTCGTACCGCGCCGGGCCGCCGCCCGTGATGCTTTCGAAGAGGACGAGCCGATTCACGAGCCAGCGCACGTTCAGCGCGCGCGCCTCCGCGGCCAGGAGCCGCCCGGTTTCCGCGGCGCCGGCGATGCCATCGGATCGGGCAAGCGTCAGGTGCGGCTTGAACGGACGAGGGTCACGCGCCCAGCCGGCTTGTTCCACCTCGCGGTCCACGCGTTCGTTGAGCGCGAGGAGATCGGCCACCCCCTCCGTCGCGCCGAGCCAGAGGGTGCGCGGCCGATGCCGGTTCGGGAACGTGCCGGCCTCGGTGAGCCGGACCGCGAACGGTGCCGTGGCCGTCGCCGACCGTCGTGTCGCCTCGCGCAGCGCGTCAAGCCGGTTCTCCTCGGTGGGACCGATGAACCGCAGCGTCAGGTGCAGCCCGTCCATACGCACCCAGCGAACGGCACGTTCCCCGGGTGGAGCGCCCTCGCGCGTCCCAGGCGCCTGCGCCCGGACGCGCTCCACCAGCGCCGCCACGGCATCCCTGGCCGGCTGGGACAGTGGCACCGCGATGAAGACGGCGCGGCCATTGGCGCGATCGACGGGCGGGCCGTGGCGGCGGTTCAGCCTTCGGCCTCGAAACGCACGACGTCGACGGTCGGCAGGAGGTCGTCCTCCACCGGGCTGTCGGAAGGCGCCGATCCGGGCGCGTGCCAGCCCTTCACGTCACCGTGTCGATCGACCGGCAGGCGATGCCCAGCCCGGGCCCCGGAACCAGCCGCCGAGCGCACCCTGCTGACGGCCACGCCAGGGCCCGCCATGCGCCGTGCCTCGGACGGTGCCGGCCGCGGCCTTTGCATCGGCAATCCGGAGCGCCTTGTCCTGGGGGTCAGGAGCGATCAGGCCAGACCGCAGCGCCTGCCGCCATGCCGCGTTGCGCCGTTCGGCCTGTCGCTCGGTCCGGCCGAACTCGACGACCGGGGTGTAGTCGATCGACGTTGCTGAATCGGGCACCTGGAAGGCGTGGCCCGGCGGGCCAGCTGGACAGTAGTAGACGTCGCCGCTGCTGAGGAGCTCCACGTCTGATTCGGAGGTGAGCGTGAGGTCGCCTCGGAGCACCAGGCCCCAGTGAGGCAGGTCGCACCAGCCGCCGGTATAGCCGCTCATTGGGCCGTACGTCGTCCGCATGAACAGCCACTCGCCCATGGGCGCGCTCTCAACATCGATGGTGCCGGCCTTCCGGAGCACGCGGCTCGGCTCGAGCGAGCGGATGGTCTGCAACAGGGGCGTGGGCGCCGAGTGTGTCGACGCCAGGCGGAAGCCCTGTCGGCGGAGTGCCCGGTCCGAGGTGTCGAGATCCGGGGCCACCGGCACAAACCCCGCCACGATCGTGCCACCCGCCGCGGTGAGGTGATGATCGGGCGCTCCAGGTGGGATGTAGAAGGCGGTCCCGGCCGTGAACTCGCGCGTGACCTGCCCATGGAGCGTCACGTGTCCGCGCAGAACGAACCCCCAGCCGGGGTTCTGGGAGGGCGTTTCAAAGCCCGTCCCGGCGCTGCCGGCTCGGGGAATATCGACCTCCACGTACGCGACCGGGCCGAGAACGGCAAAGCGGACGAGCACGCCATCGCGGCTGACACCGCGAAGCTCGCGAGGGGCGACGCGCACGGAGGCGGATCTCCTGGGGTGACGGCTGAGACCCGGGGCGCGATCACTCTAGCGGGCGCGTCGCAACCTCGCCAGCGCGGGTGGCCGGCGGCGTCGCCTCCTCAGGGATCGTTTCAAGATCGGGTGCGAAGAGCGGGACCGTGAAGCCGAACTCACCCCCGCCCTCCGGCCGACGGCGAGTCCAGGTCCTGCCGCCCATTCCCTCGACGAGCACCCGGCAGACGTAGAGCCCGATTCCGGCACCGCCGGCCCGCCTCGCCGCAGTGGCTGAACGATAGAAGAGGTTGAAGACCCGTTCTTCTTCGCCGGAGGGCACGCCGTCGCCCTCGTCAAGCACCCGAACCAGCACCTCGCCTCCCGCCAGCTCGGCTCGGACCTCGACGAGCCCGTTCTCCGGGCCGTACTTGGCAGCGTTGGTCAACAGGTTGCGGATGACCTGCTCGAGATAGGTCCGGTCCGCCGAGGCCGGCGGCATCCCAGGCTCGACGCGGTCGACGAAGCGATGCGTGGGCCAGTGCGACCGCTCCGCCGCCACGACGGCCGGGATCACGTGCTGGAGCAGGACCGGCTCGCCCTCCAGCATCAGGCCCGTCTCTGCGCGGCTCAGGATCAGGAGGTCCTCAACGAGCCGGTAGAGCCGGTCCGCCTCGGCCTCGACGTCGCCGAGCATCGCGTCCCGGAACGTTTCGTCCGAGACGCGTCGCATGAGCTTGGTGTTGCCGTAGATCGTCGTGATGGGCGTGCGCAACTCGTGCGAAAGAACCCCGATGAATGCTTCGCGCGCCGCCTGCACTTGGCGAGCCGCGGTGACGTCGCGCAGGACGAGGATCGTGGAACTCGCAGTGGCGACGGGATCGGTCAGGTCGGAGGCTACCTGCGCCGTGCCGATTCCGATCCAGCGATCCTGCCCGCGCAGACGGACCTCGACTGGAGCGGTGGTGGTCCGCAGCGCGGGCAGTTCCGGCCCACCGGGCTCCACTCGTGAACGCAGCTCCTCGTACCCATCCACCGGTTCGCCCAGAATGAGCGTCGCGGCCTGATTGGCCAGCACCACTCGTCCGTCGACATCGCAGACCAGCACGCCGTCCGACATGCCCTGGATGACGGCACTCAACTCGGCTGCGCGGGCGCGCTCGGAGCGCGCGAGACGGTGAAGGCTCGCCTGGACGTCGATCTGCGCCCGGATGTCCCGCGACATGATGATCATCCGCGCCTCGCCGCCGGGCAGCCGGACATGCTGGAGGAATACCTCGACCGGGACGTCGAAGCCCTCGCGGTGACGGTGCACGGTGGAGAACGTGATGTGGTCCCGCGAGCCATCGACGAGTGGCGCCAGCAACTGGCGGTAGCGGGCCTCATCGAAGTCCGGCTTGATGTCGATTGCGCGCATCGAGAGAAGGTCGCGCCGTTCGTAGCCGACCTGGGCGATCGCGCCCTGGTTCACGTAGGTGAAGCGCAGCGTCGTCGGCTCGAACATGAACACAGCGTCGAGCGTCGCGTCGGCGGTCGCGATGAATTGGCGCGCCTCGCGGCACAGGTTCGAGTGCTCGATCGTCGAGGCGGCGCGCCGGGCAATGTTTTCCGCCACCGCGACGTCGGCGGGACCGTAGTGCCCGGGCGTCGACGACGAGAAGGCGAGCGCGCCGAGCACCCGGCCGGTGCCCAGCAACGGCACGGACACGTACGAATGGACCTGGAGCCGCCGCAGCTCGTCTGCCACCGCCGGATCCGGCGGGACGTCCGCGTCGGTTGCCGAAACCTCGGGGATGAGTACGGTCCGGCCAGTTCGGATCGACTCGATGGAGCCGGCACGGTGCAGATCCGGCGGGAAGCGTTCGCGGTAGTCGCGCAGGATCGGGAGTCGATCAGGATCGGCGTGCGCGAGGGCGATCGCGCGGACGGACCCGTTCGGCTGGACGAGGTCGACCGCGACCCAGTCACCCATACGGGGCACGACCATGTCCGCGACCGCCTACAGCGTCGTCTCGTAATCGAGCGACGATGAAAGGGCCGCGCTCACATCGGCCAGCAGGGTCACGCGACGCCGTGCATCCTGCTCCGCCCGGAAGAGCCGCGCCCGGTCGAGCGCCTGGGCGCATTCATGCCCGAGGGCGAGGATGAACGCCCGGTCGGCGGCGGGGAACTCGAGCCGGCCCGGGAAGCCGAGGAGAAGGGCGCCTTAGATTGCTGACTCGGGACCGAGGGGGACGACCGCCAGGGCCTCGGTGCCGCCGTTCATCATGTGCCGGAGGACACCGGGAAACCGATCCCCGATCTCGACCAGGCCTTCGAGGAAGACCGGCCGACCCGTCCGGATCGCCGTCGTGGCCGGCACGTCGGCGCTCATCAGGGCGGTGTCACCCGCGAGCCCGGACTCGTCCGGGAAGCCATGTGCGCGCAGGACGCGCAGATGCGCACGGTCCTCGCTGACGACGATGACCGCTCCGGCCTTCGCACCCAGGCCCAGGACTCCGTGGCGGATGATCACATCGGCCACGTCCTCGGGCGTGACCGCGTCCGAGAGGGCCGCGGCCGTCTCATACAGGATGCGCGCACGCCGCTCCGCGGTCTCCACGCCTCGCCGGGCAGCGGCCTCAGTCTGGTACAGCCGCTCCGCGACACGGCGCGAGCGGTGTTCGGCACGCAGGGCGCTGAACGTCGCCCCCGAAATCGCGCTGATGATTCCGCCATTGAGGACGAACAGTCCGAGGCGCAGCGCGTCGACGGGATCGGAGAGGAACCGGGCGCCGGTCGAAGCATCGAAGAGCAGGGTCTGGGCCAGCGCGCAGAGCAGCACCGTCAGCAGGCCGGTGAGATGCCCTCCGAGCGACGCGGCCACGACGATCGCGGGGAAATAGAGCAGAAAGGGCACGGTATCGCCGAGGACCGGAGACAGCGCGACCCTTGCGAGGACCGCCACGACCAAGATCGCGACCCCTGCGCCGATCCGACCGGCCGCCGATTCCACGCCGAGGCCGGCACCGCGGTCCAACAGGCGGACTGATGGCGGCGTGCCATCGGTCTCGGACCCGTCCGCGCCGGAGGTCGCAGCCGGTGAATCGGTCATCGGGGCTTCGGGATCGAGGATTCCGGGCCCGGCGGAATGAGCCGTCCGACCGGGGGCGGGCTCCGCCTCAGGCGCCTTCCCGAACACCGGCTTCCACGACCGGACATGCCAGGGCCGCGCCGAACCGACGTGGACCCCTCAAGGATTGTTCCACTGCGCCATTGCAATGGCACCACAGGAAGCCGTCAAGAGTGCTTCCGCATTACAACTGAAGCGCTCCATCGCGCCGGCGGGCACGACGCGCGGCTCAATCGTTGTACAGGCGCTCCTCGATCAGCTTCTCCTGGACCGTTCGACCGTTGGGGTCGAAACAGGAGAACTCGAAGTGCTTCTCGAACTCGAGGTCGACGTTGTCGAGGCCGCCGCGGTTCTTCTCCACCGAAACCACGACCCAGTCGCGGAACCGCTGTGCCTGGTACGGGTTGAACTCGATGTTGACCTTGGCGACGATGTTGTACTTCTCGTTGAGGATCAGGATGATGTCGGCCTCGTAGTTGATCGCCGAGCTGCCGCGCAGGTGGTGGTTGCGCAGGCGCGACGCCTTGAGGCCCTCCTTGTCAGCCGCCACGATCGCGAGCATCGGCACCTCTTCCGAGAGGGCGATGTCCTTGAGGCCGTTCACGATGTACGTGACCTTTTCGGCCTCGGTGTTGGGCTCGCTGACCATCGGCACCTTCTGGAGGTAGTCGACGACGACGAACAGGCGGCGGTCCCCTGACAGCGCCCGATGCTGGCGGACGAGCTGCCGGATGTTGTCGACGGCGCTCGCGGTCTGGGAACCTCGCAGGAGGAACAGGCTCTGGCCGTAGCGGGCGATCCGGTCAAGACTGGGCCGCAGGCGCGGGTTGCTCGCGAGCTGCGACCCCATCGCGCCGTCGTCGCCATAGGACCCGAGAATCTCGCGACGGACATCCTGGATCTTGATCGCGCCGGTCTTGTGCGGCAGGTGGACCAGGGCTGATTCCATCGCGATCATGCGGTTGAGCAGGTACGGCTCGTCGTGCTCGAAGCACAGGTACAGCACATTCGCCTGCCCGCCCGAGGCCACGTTGCGCGCCATCTGAAGCGCCATGGTGGTCTTGCCGGTACCCTGGGCGCCGCCGACCAGCATGAGCTCGCCCGGCCGGATGCCCGAGCCGATGGTCTTGTCGAGCGGCGTGAATCCCAGCGCAAGCGGCTGGTATTCGGACACCTTGCACGCCGCAACGCGGTCGCTCAGGTCGACCAGGACGTCCAGCGCCGAACGCGGGATCATGCTGCCGTTGTCGGTCTCGAGACCCCATGCGCCGCGGGCGGCGTGGGTGCCGAGCATCTCGGGGGCTTCAGAGGTCACGCGAAGGTCACCTGAGGCAAGGGATCAACGCTGTCGATCCTAGATGGCGAGTGTCCCACACCGAACCCATCCGATCCGCCTAGGGCGGGCTGATTTGGACCGGTACTTTCGGACGGCTGGCCGAATTGGCGCGCCGGCCGGCCTGTCCGCGGAGGCAGCGATTTCGGGCCCTGATGTCGCTCATCCGCCCATCAGGGGTAGCGGGGTCCGCCTGCCTCGTCGTCGCTTCCGATGTCGCCCGCCACCGCCAGCTCATCCCAGAAACGCACGATGGTCCGGATCGCAGTCTCGTAGTTGCGCAGGTTCATGTACTCGTTGGGGGCATGCGCATGGTCGTCGGGCGGCGTGAAGCCCAGCAGAACGACCGGCAAGCCCAGGATCTGCTCGAAGCTGGCGGCCACGGGGATGGTTCCGCCCTCACGGATGTAGAGCGGCTCCTGGCCGAAGGTCTCGGTCAGCGCTCGCGCCGCGGCGCGAGTGGCCGGATGATCGATGGGGGTGAGGCTGGGCAGGCCGCCGCCCAGGAACTTCACGTCCACGAGCACACTGGGCGGCGCGATGTCTTCCACGTAGAGACGCAGTCGCTCGAAGATCGTCTCGGGGTTCTGGTCGGCGACCAGCCGGCAGGTGATCTTGGCATGAGCATGGGCCGGGATGATCGTCTTGGTCCCGTCGCCCTGGAATCCGCCCCAGATGCCGTTGATCTCCAGGGTCGGGCGGGCGCCGCGCCGCTCCAGCGTCGAAAAGCCGGCTTCTCCCACGAGCGCAGGCGAGCCCGTCAGCTCGAGGTAGGCCGCCTCATCGAACGGCAGCTTCCGCATCGACTCGCGGTCGAGTTCCGTCAGTGCGCGCACCTCGTTGTAGAAGCCGGGCACGCGGATCCGGCCATCGGGGCCTTTCAGGGCAGCGAGGATTGTGGCCAGCGCAAAGACCGGGTTTTCGACGGTGCCGCCATAGGTGCCCGAGTGCAGGTCCACGGCCGGGCCGGCCACGTCGACCTGGGCCGCCATGATTCCGCGCAGGCCGATCGTGATCGCCGGCCGGTTGCCGTCGAAGAAGCTAGTGTCGCTGATGATTGCGACGTCGGCGCGGAGCCGCTCGCGGTTCGCCTCGAGCCACGCGTCGAGATGCGCGCTGCTGCTCTCTTCCTCGCCCTCGAAGACGAACCTGAGGTTGACGGGCAGGCTGCCGCGCGTCGCAATCAGCGCCCCGACCGCGGGCACGTGGATCATGACCTGGCCCTTGTCGTCGGCCGCTCCGCGAGCCTGGACGCGGTCACCCTTGACGATCGGCTCGAATGGCGGTGACTCCCACAGATCGAGTGGATCGACGGGCTGGACGTCGTAGTGGCCGTAGACGATCGCGGTCGGCGCACCCTCCGCGTGGAGCCAGTCGCCGGTGACGATCGGATGGCCGCCCGTCTCCTCGACCGCCACGTGCTCCACCCCGGCCTCGGTCAGCCGGGCCGCGAGCCACTCCGCGGCGGCGCGGCAATCGCCGGCGTGCTCGGGCAGCGTGGAGATCGACGGGATGCGCAGGAAGTCGAGATAGCGGCCGAGTCGGGCGTCGCGGGTCAGCTCGAGGTGCTCCTCGAGTTCGCGGTCCAGGGCGATCACACGCGCAGGGTACGCGGTCGGGCGCAAGTCGGGGGCGAGGAGCGAATGGTGGTCAGGCCGGGACCACGACCGGGCGATTCCCGGGCGATTCACCCTTCGCTGGCAATCGGCGCAACTGTGCCGGAATGCGCCGGGCCTCGGCCGACGCCCGAAACGAAGAGGCGGGCCCCTCGCGGGACCCGCCTCGTGTGACGTCGGACCGGTACTGAACGCGGTTGCCGCCGGGTTACGCCGGCTGCGGGTTCGGGCTCGGGGCAGGGGTCGGGGCCCCAGGCGCCACGATCCGCGGCGCCACGCCGTGCAGGTTCTCCTTCGGCGGGATGTCGAAAAAGAGCTTCTCGAATTCCTCGCTGTCCACGGACTCCTCGGCAACCAGCTTCTCGGCCAGGGCCGTGAGCTTGTCCTTGTGCCGGACGAGCGTCTCCATCGCCCGGGCGTAGGCCCCGTCGATGATCGCGCGGACTTCCTCGTCGATCTGCTTGGCGACCTCGTCGGAGTAGTTGCGCTGCTCACCGATCTCGCGGCCGAGGAAGACCAGTTCGTCGCGCTTCCCGAAAGACAGCGGGCCCAGCTTCTCGCTCATCCCGAACTCGGTGACCATCCGTCGTGCGAGCGCGGTGGCCTTCTCGATGTCATTGCTGGCGCCCGTGGTGGTGTCGCCGAAGATCATCTTCTCGGCGGCATTGCCACCGAGCAGCCCGGCGATCTGGTCCTCGAACTCGCTCTTGCTCTTGAGGTAGCGGTCCTCCTGGGGCAGCGCCATCGTGTAGCCGAGGGCCATGCCGCGGCTGATGATCGTGACCTTCTGGACCGGGTCGCACTTGGGGAGGATGCGCTGCACGACGGCGTGGCCGCCCTCGTGGTAGGCGATGATCGCCTTCTCGGCGTCGCTGATGACGCGGCTCTTGCGCTCGGGGCCCGCAACGATCCGCTCCAGGGCCTCCTGGAACTCGGACATGCCGATCGTCTTCTTGTTGCGGCGGGCCGACAGGATGGCTGCCTCGTTGACGAGGTTCGCGAGGTCCGCGCCCGAGAAGCCGGGTGACTGGCGAGCCACGCCTTCGATGTCGATGGCCTTGTCGAGCGGCTTGCCCTTGGTGTGGACCTTGAGGATCGCGACACGGCCGCGCATGTCCGGCCGGTCGAGGATCACCTGGCGGTCGAAGCGGCCCGGGCGCAGCAGCGCCGGGTCCAGAACGTCCGGGCGGTTGGTCGCGGCGACCACGATCACGTTGGTGTTCGTGTCGAAGCCGTCCATCTCGACGAGGATCTGGTTGAGTGTCTGCTCGCGCTCATCGTGGCTGCCACCGAGGCCGGCGCCACGCTGGCGGCCGACCGCGTCGATCTCGTCCACGAACACGATGCAGGGGCTGTTGCGCTTGGCCTGATCGAACAGGTCGCGGACGCGACTCGCGCCGACACCGACGAACATCTCCACGAACTCGGAGCCCGAGATCGAGAAGAACGGCACCCCGGCCTCGCCCGCGACCGCGCGGGCCATGAGCGTCTTGCCCGTGCCCGGAGGCCCGACCAGGAGCACGCCGCGCGGGATGCGCGCGCCGAGCGAATTGAACTTCTCGGGGTATTTGAGGAACTCGACGACTTCCTGGAGCTCTGTCTTGGCCTCGTCCACTCCAGCCACGTCGGCGAACGTCACGACGGTCTTGTTGCCCAGGAACATCCTCGCGCGCGACTTTCCGAACGAAAGGGCCTGGTTGTTGGTGCCCTGGGCCTGCCGCATCATGAAGAAGATGAAGCCGCCGATCAGGATGACCGGCAGCAGTCCCGTCAGCACCAGGCCGAGCCACGAGGTATCAGCCGTCTTCTCACTGGCGAAGATGTCCGGCTTCAGTGCGACGCCGCCCGCCTTGGCCGCGTTCTGCATGTCCTGGTAGACCTGAGTGAGGATGCTGGGGACGACGACGAGCTTGGTGGAGCCATCGTTATAGGTGACGGTGAGCGACTGGTCCTGCTGGATGACCTTCGCGATCCGGCCGCCCTGGACGTCCGCGAGGAACTGGCTGTAGCCGGTTGGCGTGCCAGGCGTGCCCTGGATCAGCCACGTGTAGAGCAACGCGACGGTGCCGACCACCAGGACCAGCATCACGATGCCGTTGCGGAAGAACTTGGCGTTCAAACGAGCCTCCGGAGAAGAACGGGCGCGACGACCGCTGCCACGGATTCGCGCCTTCCGGCCGAGTATAGCGTCGGGGTCTCACGGAACCCCGGAATGCACCCCGGCGTTGCACCGCCAACCGTCGCGGATCGTGACCCGTACAACAACAGCACGGACGGACCCCCCGATCGGATGGTTCCGGCGCCCGTCGATCGAACGGCGATCGAACGCCGCACGACGCTCATGGCGCGGATCGAAGCCCGAGCTCGCAGCGACGTCCGCCCTCGAGAATCGGCGCCGCCTGGCCCTGTCCGGGCTGCACGGCGGTCTCGCGGGCCCTGCCCGGCCCGAGCGCGTGCGTGATCGGAGCCCTCAGACTCTCCCCGCGCCACCGACCAGCCCGGTGAGGGCTCTCTGGTGGAAATCGAGCGGCGCCGGCCCCCTCTGAGGAGCTGCGCCGTCGCGACCGCGCGAGGTGGTAGCGGAGGGCGGATTTGAACCACCGACCAAGGGCTTATGAGTCCCCTGCTCTACCACTGAGCTACTCCGCCACGGACCGCAATTCTACCCGCCCGGCCACGGAGGGCCACGGCCATTGGTACCCGGCGGCCGGTGTGACGTCGCGGACCCCTGGACGCTGGCCGCTGAATCCTCCCGCGTACGTGTCGCGCGGGAGTCTTGCGTCCGAGCCCAGCACCATGGCCAGGGGGGCGGGCGCCAACGCGAGGGGGCGAGGCGATTGCGTCCCCTCCTCCGACTCAGGCTCCCTCAGCAGCCGGCGATTCCATGGGCTGCGCGGGATGTGCCTTGATCCAGTCGAGTACGGCGGCAAGCCATTTGTTGATGTCGCCCTGCGTGACGCCGTACAGCGCACCCTGCTCCGGTGCGACGACCCACCGGGCAACCTCCATCCCCGCCGTGTCGTGGTCGAACAGGTAGAGCATCAGGCGCTCGTGATGCACGGCCTGTCCCGGTTGCTCCAGTCCGGTCGAGAGGATGTGGGCCTCCGCGGTGTACTGGCCCAGCAGTTTTCGAAATCAGATGACCTCCGCGCCCGTTTCCTCGGTGTCCCAATCCACCAGGGATCTCACCATGGGCGTCCTGACCTCCCTGTCGCTCCGGTCCGCGCTCGCTTCGCGACCAGGGCCTGACCCCGGATCGCGCTCAGCGGCACCCCGTCAATCCGAAGCGCTCGGCGCGGCCGGGTGGGCGAACATCAGGACGATGCGGAGTGGCTCGGTGCCGCGGTTCTCGAGGCCGTGGTCCACGTCCAGCGGGACCAGCAGCCCATCGCCCGGTTCCAACGGGACCTCCTTGCCGTCCTCGAACGTGGCGACACCGCGACCCGAGAGCACGTAGTAGAGCTCCTCCCAGTTGTCCCGCGGATCATGCTGGGGGTGCGTGTGGCGGCCCTCCGTGGCCCCGGGCGGCAATTCCCAGACGTGGAAATGGACGCCGGTCGTGACCTCGCCGTCGAAGAACGACTTGACGCGGATCACCCCGTCGCCGCCGTGGATGGACGGGCGATCGCGGACCCCGTCGCGGTCGGTCGTCTTCCAGAAACGCGGCCGCGAACGGGACCCCAGTGCTGTCATGCGTAGAACCCCTCCAGCGCATCGGTGAGCCACGCCACGAGATACCGCGCGAACGAAGCCCGCACGAGGACGCCGAACGCGTCGGTGCCATCCAGCCGGAACAGGATCACGTCCACCCTCGCCAGCAGCGTCTGGGCGCAGTGATCGGGGCCGAAGACGCGTGGATCGAGGTCCAGCGGGCAGCCCCGGGCGAGCAGGGCGCGCGCGTCGCGACCCCGGAGTTCGAGCAGAGTCCGGTGGGCGGACACGTCGACGAACGTGACGTCGGGCGGCCAGCCGCCCTCCATCGTCAGACGCGCGACGTCGTCCTCGAGGTTGTCGGGGTCCAGGACCAGCCACTCGTCGGGCGCGAGCCAGAGGGCCAGGCGCCGGCCATCGCGCCCGACGCGGTTGGGCTCGGCCGGGATCGCCACGCGCAGCCGGTCACCGAGTGCCCCGAGCACGGCCGGCTCCGGGTCCAGCCGGACGTCGAGCTGGTCCGTGAACGAGTGCTCGAGCACCTCGACGCCTGGGCCCGCGACGACGACGACCGGATCGAAGGTCCGGTTTCCGAGCGGGCTGACGGCGCCGCCGTCGGCGAACCGCTGCTCAACCATCGCGCCGCTCGTTCTGCGGATCCCAGAGCACGGGTTCCACGATGTCGAGGGGCACCCTCCAACCGGCCACCTGGGCGTCGACGCGGCTGCCGATCCGGGCGCGTCCGCCCGCCAGCAGGCCGAGGGCGAACGTCCGGCCCAGTGCTGCGCTGCGATAGCTCGACGTCACGTTGCCGGCCGTGCCGAGTCCGCCGCTCGGCAGCAGGGCGCTGCCCTCCGGGACGTGGAGGTCGGGGTCGTCCGGCAGCAGGCCGACCAGCTGGCGGCGATCGGGGCGGGTGAGGTGCGGCCGGTCGAGCGCCCCAAGGCCGATGAACCACTTGCGTTTCGAGAGCATCCAGTCGAGCCCGAGGTCGGCCGCGGTCACGGTCCCGTCGGTCTCCTGGCCCACGATCACGTAGCCCTTCTCGGCCCGCAGGACGTGCATCGCCTCGGTGCCGTACGGCGTGACGTCCAGGTCCGCGCCCGCGGCGGCGATCGCGTCCCAGAGTGCGCGGCCGTACCAGGACTTCACGTAGACCTCGTACGAGAGCTCGCCCGAGAAGCTGATCCGGAAGATGCGAGCCGGCAGCTCGGATAGGTACTCGTTGCGGACGGTCATGAACGGGAAGGCCTCGGCGCTGACATCGAGGTTGGGCGCGAGCCGGGCCAGCAGCTCGCGGGACTTCGGCCCCGCGATCGCGACCCCTGCCCACTCGTCGGTGACCGACGTGAGGCGGACCCGCAGGTCCGGCCACTCGGTCTGGAGCCACTCCTCGAGCCAGTCGAGGACCGCCGCCGCGCCGCCGGTCGTCGTGGTGAGGTGGAAGTGGTCGTCGGCCAGGCGGGTCGCCGTCCCGTCGTCGAAGACCATGCCGTCGGCACGCAGCATCAGCCCGTAGCGCGAGGACCCCACCTTGAGGGTCGAGAACCGGTTGGTGTAGACGCGGTCGACAAAGGCGCCGGCGTCGGGGCCCTGGACGTCGATCTTGCCGAGGGTCGAGACGTCCATGATCCCGACGCCCTCGCGGACCGCGCGGCACTCGCGCAGCACGGCGTCGTCGAAGGACTCGCCTTCGCGCGGGTAGGCCCAGGCACGCTTCCACTGGCCGACGTTCTCGAAGAGGGCGCCCGCGGCGACGTGCGACCCGTGGATCGGCGTGGTGCGCACCGGGTCGAACAACTCGCCGCGATAGGGGCCGCCCAGGACGCGCATCGGGATCGGCACCAGCGGTGTGCGGAACGTGGTGGGCCCCAGCTGCTCGAGCGTGGTGCCGAGGAGGGCCGCAAGGACTCCCAGTTCGTTCGTGCCCGAGGTCCGTCCCTGGTCGTTGCCGGTGCCGATCGTCGTGAAGCGCTTCACGTGCTCGGGCGAGCGCATCCCCGCGTCGACGGCGCGCCGGATGTCGGCGGCGGTGGCGTCGCGCTGGAGGTCGACGAAGTGGCGGTCGAGTGAACCGTCCGGCGCGGGGACGAGCCAGACGGGATCCAGGGTCGAAAAGGCGCCGACTCCCCCATTGACGTCGGCTGCCAGGCCGGTGATGCGGACGCGCGGCGGGACCTCCGTGACACCGTACGTGCCGGCGCTCGGCTGGTACCGAAGGCGCGCGCCCGTGTGGGCAAGCAGCCGGAGGGCGGGATCCCAGCCGCCGGACACGGCGAGGAGGTCGGCCTCGACGACCGTCGGTGACGCCCGGTCGGCATCGCCGTCACGGGGCACGATCAGCACCGAGGCCAGTCCCTCGTCACCGGTCGTGCCGGCGACCACGTGGCCCGAGAGCACCTCGATGCCGCCGGCATCGGCCGTCGGACCCGGCCGGACCCGCGTGTCGACGATCGCAACCACGTCGACCCCGGCCGCCTGCAGGTCGCGGGCGACGACATAGGCCGAATCGTTGGCCGTGAACACGACGGCCCGCCGGCCCGCCGCGACCCCATATCGCTGCAGGTAGACCCCGACCGAGCCGGCCAGCATGATGCCGGGCCGGTCGTTGTCGGCGAAGACCAGCGGCCGCTCCACGGCGCCTGTCGCGAGGACGACGTCCCGGGCCCGGATGTGCCACAGCCGGTCGCGCGCGGCCGTGTTGGCGCCAGGCGTGCCGCGGCGGCGCTCGTGAGCCACGATCATGTTCGAGTCGAACCGCCCGACGGCGACGGTGCGCGGCAGGAACACGAAGTCCGCGGCGTCCACCAGCCCGTCCGGCAGGGGTCCTGCCGCGTGGCCGCCCTCGAGCAGGACGACCCGGCCGCCGGCCGCGACCGCATCCTGGGCGGCGGTGAGCCCGGCCGCGCCCGCGCCCACGACAACCACGTCGGCGTGGTGCCAGACGTGCTCGCTCGGCGTCTCGTCGATCGCCGGGGCCGGTGCCCGGCCGGACACGCTCCGGACGGCCAGCCCGTCGACCAGCTCGACCTCGGTCGCCCGGCGCAGGGCGAGGCCGGGCTCCACCGCGATCAGGGCGTTCGGCTCTTCGGTGCCGGCGGCAACGATGCCGCGCGGCCGGCCGAGCTTGATGCTCCGTGCCACCACGTCCACCCCGTTCGCAAGCAGGGCCGAGGCGACCGTGTCGCCCGAGAATCCGGCCAGCCGGCGACCGTCGAACGTGAAGAAGACGGGCCGCGAGCGATCGATGAGGCCGCCGTGGGCCAGCCGCCAGCCGCTCACGGCCGGAACCGCCCGGTGGGCTGCGACTCGGATTCGATCTCGTGGGTGATCGTGCTGCGGGTGAGCGAGACCCAGCGACGGCAGCCGTGGCTGTGGTTCCAGCGCTCGTGGAAGGAGCCCTTGGGGTTCGACCGGAAGAACAGGAAACCGGAGATCTCGTCCGTCGTCGGCTCGGCGTCGGGCTCCGGCGCGGCGACGCCCGCCTCGCCGCCGTTGCGGAACTCGATCTCTTCGCGCGGCCCGCACCAGGGGCAGCTGATCAGCAACATTTGCCGCAATCCGATGCTCGGCGATCCGGCGCGCCGAGGGCAAGCGCCGGCTTCGCGCGAGCAGGCGCCGCGAGCGCACCCGAGCGTGCGTGAGCAAGCTGCGCAGGCGGCAACGCAGCCATGGGCCGTCGGGCGCCGGGCATCAGTGGGCAACCCCGGCGGCGCCGTGCTCGTCGACGAGGGCGCCACTGCGGAAGCGGTCCAACTGGAACGGCGCGTTCAACTCGTGCGGCTGACCCGTCGCGATGGTGTGTGCGTAGACCCAGCCCGAGGCCGGCGTCGCCTTGAAGCCGCCGGTGCCCCAGCCCGTGTTGACGTAGAGGTTCCCGAGCGGCAGCGGCCCGATGATCGGCGAGGCATCCGGGCAGACGTCCACGATGCCCGCCCAGGTGCGCAGCACGCGGACCTGGGAGAAGATCGGGAAGAGTTCGATCGCCGCGGCGAGCATCCGCTCGATGATGAGGAACGAGCCCCGCTGCGCGTACGAGTTGAACGCATCGATACCCGCGCCCATCACGAGTTCGCCCTTGTCGGCCTGGCTGACGTACACGTGGACCGTGTTCGACATGATCACCGTGTCCAGGAACGGCTCGATCAGCTCCGACACCAGCGCCTGGAGGGGGTGGCTCTGGATCGGCAGCCGGATGCCCAGCCGGTCGGCCAGGGTGGAGGTGTGGCCTGCGGCGGCCAGCGCAACGTTGCCGGCGGCGATCGGGCCCCGCGTGGTCTGGACGCCCGTGATTCGATCGCCGTCGCGCAGGAAGTCCGTCACCTCGCAGTTCTGGATGATGTCCACGCCCATCCGGTCGGCCGCGTGCGCGTATCCCCAGGCGACGTGGTCGTGGCGGGCGATCCCGCCCCGCCGCTGGAGCGACCCGCCGAGGACCGGGTAGCGGACCTCGGGCGAGATGTTGATGATCGGCACGAAGCGCTTGAGTTCCGCGGGCTCCAGCCACTCCGCGTCGATGCCGTTGGCGTGATTCGCGCTGACGCGCCGCTTGATCTCGCGGACGTCGTGGGTGCTGTGGGCCAGGGCGACGACGCCGCGCTGGCTCAGCAGGACGTCGAAGTCCAGCTCGTCCTCGAGCGACTCCCAGAGCTTGAGGCTGAACTCGTAGATCGCGGCGCTCTGGTCCCACAGGTAGTTGGAGCGCACGACCGTCGTGTTGCGGCCCATGTTCCCGCCGCCCAGCCAGCCGCGCTCGAGGACGGCCACATTGGTGATGCCGTGGTTCTTGGCGAGGTAGTACGCGGTGGAGAGCCCGTGGCCTCCGGCACCCACGACGACGACGTCGTACGCAGGCTTCGGGGCCGGGGTCCGCCAGAGGCGCTCGACAAGGTGCGGGTCGAGGGGCTGGCGTCGACCGCTCATCGAATCGGGCACGCCTCGAACGAGCGCCGTGACCGGCGGTACCTGGGCATCGAGCCGATCATACCGTCACGAACCGGTCATCCGGCCGGCGTACAGTGCGCCCGATGACGGCACCCCTCGCCACTCGACCCGTCCTCGTCGTCGACGATGACGCGAAGATCGTGAACCTCGTCCGGATGTACCTGGAGCGCGAAGGATTCACGGTGATCGACGCGCGCGACGGCCGCAGCGCCCTCGCGGCGATCGCCCGTCACGATCCGCTGCTGGTGGTCCTGGACCTGATGCTGCCGGAGATCGACGGTCTCTCGGTCCTGCGCGCCCTGCGCCGCCAGACCGAGGTTCCGGTAGTGATCCTGCTTGCCCGCGGCACGGTCCACGACCGCATCGAGGGCCTCGCGATCGGCGCGGACGACTTCGTCCCCAAGCCCTTCTCGCCCGCCGAGCTCGTCCTGCGCGTGCAGCGCGTGCTCGCCCGCACGCGGCCGGACGCGGGCGACGAGGGCCCGGGCGCCCTCCGGCTGGGCGCGCTCGTCCTCGACCGCCAGCGCCACCAGGCCACGATCGACGGCAAGGTGGTGCCGCTCACCACGGCCGAGTTCCGGCTCCTGACGGCCCTGCTCGAAGCCGACGGGCGCGTCCTCTCGCGGGACCAGCTGCTCGACGCGATGCACGGCCTCGGCGAGCGGGACGTCCTCGACCGCGTTATCGATGCCCACGTCCGCCGGCTGCGCGACAAGCTGGGTGACAGCGCCGAGCAGCCCCGGTATGTCGCCGCGGTGCGGGGTGTCGGCTACCGCGCCGCGCGGGCGAGCGGTTGAGGCGCCGCGCGGCATGATCACCCGGTTCCTCGGCAGCATCGGCGGGCGCATCGCCCTGGCGGCGATGGCCTGCGTCCTCCTGGCGGTCGGGATCCTCGCCGTGGGCGTGATGATCGTGGGCGGCGACCTCCTGGTCCACCTCCTGATGGTGCACGGGGAGCAGGCCACGAACGCACGCGGCATGTTCGACGGGACGATCGGGTCGGTCGTTGCGATCGCCGCGGCACTCGCGCTCCTGGCGGCGGCACTGCTGGCGGTCGCGGTAGGACGCACCCTGTCGCGCCCAGTAAGCCAGCTCGACGACGCCGCGAGGCGGATCTCGTCCGGCGACTATGCGGCGCGCGTGCCTCCCGCGGCACCGGCCGAGCTGGCCAGTCTCTCGGAGTCCTTCAACCGGATGGCCGAGGGCCTCGCCGAGCAGGAGCAGCTCCGGCGCGACTTCGTGGCGAACGCGGCGCACGAGCTGAGGACGCCCCTGACAAATCTGAAGGGCTACCTCGAAGGCTTGCGCGACGGGGTGATTCCGCCCGAGCGGGCCACGTTCGAGTCGCTGATGGAGGAGACCGAGCGGCTGGTCCGCCTGTCGCGGTCCCTGGACACGCTGGCCGAAGGCGACGCGGCCGAGGAGCCCGCCGCGCTCGAACAGGTCGACCTCGCGGCCGCCGTCCGATCGTCGGTCGAACTGGCGCGGCCGTCGTTCGAGCAGCGCGGCCTGTCGCTGGCCGTGGACGTGCCGGGGTCGCTGGTCGCCCGCGCCAACCCGGACCACCTGGCGCAGGTGCTCGGCAACCTGCTCCAGAACGCGCTTCGCTACACGCCGGCCGGCGGCCTCGTCCAGGTCCGCGCCGTGCGCAGTGGCGGCGTGGCGATGGTGGCGGTCGCCAACACCGGCGAGGGGATCCCAGCAGCCGACCTGCCGCGCGTCTTCGAGCGCTTCTACCGGGTCGAGAAGTCCCGCGATCGGGCGCAGGGCGGCGCCGGGATCGGCCTCGCGATCGTGCGCCAGCTGGTGGAGGGCGACGGCGGCGAGGTCGGCGTCGATTCGGCGGACGGGGTCACCCGCTTCTGGTTCAGCCTCCCGGCGGTCGCGTCGGCCAGCTGAGCGGGCGCGACCCGCCCGGGCCCGTCATCTGGAGGACACCTCCGGATCCAATGCTTGTACCGGCATCATCGGGGGACCGGGTCCGGCCAGGGACCGGGTCCGGCCAGGCCCGGCAGCCCGTGTCCGGCAACGCGTCCAGATCCGATGCTTGTACCTGCATCGGCGCGGTCTCCGCCCACGGGCGGCTCAGGTGCCATGCCAGGGCGGGCGAAGTGGCGGCGGTTCCCACCAGCCCGCGCGCTCGGAGTCGCGGCGGGTGACCGGCCACCCGAGCGCCCAAAGGATGCGGATGAACCGCTCGTAGCGGATGCCCGGCGCGATGCCGTTTTCCAGCCGCGAGACGAGCGACTGGTCGACGCCCGCCACCTCGGCGAGCTTGCGCTGCGACCAATCGAGCCGATGGCGTTCGCGGCGCAGCCCCGAGCCGATCAAGGCCAGAAACGCATCTCGTTCCGGCCAGTCTGATCGCCCTTTGTCCATGGTCGCAGTGTCGCAGCCCTCCCTTCACTCGCACGTATTTGTCACGACACGCGCACTGGACCCGCGGGGGGCGCAATGCGGGTACAAGCATCGGCTGCGGGAGAGCGGGCCCGGCGGAACCACCGGCCGCCGGGGCGACGCCCGTAGCACAGGTCGCGCGGGCCTACGGCACCCGATTTCGTGCGTGATCGAGCCCGCGAGGAAGCCCGCGAGGCCGCCCCGACCACGCCTACCACGCCGTCCGGTCATCAGTGACGAAGAACCGCGACCCGGGTGGGCCGGAGGAACACCCCGGCCGGCGCCCGAGCGGGGGGGGAGCCGTGCGCGGCGGAAGTCCGGCGGCCAAGCCGGTCTGCGATGATCGGCGGCCTCAAGGAGGGATCCGTGCCGACCAACCGTGCGCCGCTGCTGTTCGGGTTCAACACGCCGCCGGGCGACCGGGAGATGGGGCGGGTCAACCGCGCCACGTTCGTCGCCGAACAGGACCGGCTGGTGGAGCTGGCCGCACGCCACTTCGACTCCATCTGGTGCTCCGACCACGTGATGGAGGGCGACCGCTACCGGATCGAGCCGTGGACCCAGGCGACGTGGCTGCTGGCGCGCTTCCCCACGATCACCATCGGCCACAACGTGATCTGCAACTCGTACCGCCACCCGCCGCTGATGGCGAAGATGTCCGCCAGCCTGAGCCACATCAGTGGCGGCCGCTTCATCCTGGGCTACGGCGCCGGCTGGCTGGAGCCGGAGTACAAGGCGTACGGCTGGGAGTTCCCGTCAGCGAAGGTCCGCATCGCCCAGATGGACGAGGCGGTGCGGCTGATCCGGACGATGTGGACCGAGTCGCCGGCGACCTTCCACGGCGAGTACTACCACGTGGAGAACGCGTTCTGCGAACCGCGGCCGGACCCGGTCCCGCCGATCCTGATCGCCGGCGAGGGCGAGAAGTTCCTGCTGCCCGCGGTGGCACGCCATGCCGACTGGTGGCTCTCGTACGGGCATCACGTGGATGTGCTGTGGCACAAGATGTCCGTGCTCGCGGACCACTGCCGCGCGATCGGGCGCGACCCCGATTCAATCCGCAAGGCCACGCCGTTGACGGTCTACCTGCGGCCGTCCGCGGCCGAGGCGCGGGCGTGGGCCGGCGACGCCGTGTACGCCGACCAGCAGGCGTTCGCCGGGGACCCGGCCGAATTGCGCGACCGGATCACCGAGCTGTCGGAGCTCGGGTTCGAGATGATCCAACTGCGGTTCGCGGAACTGATGGGCAGCAGGGACATCGAGCTGTTCCTCGACGAGGTCCTGCCGCACTTCCGATGAGCGTCGGGAAGCCGCTGAGCGGCCAGGTCGCGTTCGTCACAGGCGCCAGCCGGGGCATCGGGCGGGCGATCGCGCTGCACCTCGCCCGCGAAGGCGCCGACGTTGCGCTCGGCGGCCGCGATCTTGATGCACTGGCGGCCGTCGTCGCGGAGGTCGAGGCGATCGGGGCGCTGGGGTTCGGCCTGCGCTTCGACGTGACCGACACGGCCGCGATTCCCGCGTTGGTCGCCGAGATCGAAGCTGCGCTCGGCCCGATCGACATCCTGGTCAACAACGCGGGCATCAACCGGCTGCGCCTGGCGCTCGACGTGACCGAGGAGGACTGGGACCGTGTCGTGGACACGAACCTGCGGGGGGCGTTCTTCGTGGCCCAGGCGGTGGGGCGCGGCATGGTGGCCCGCGGCCGAGGCCGGATCGTGAACGTCGCCTCGATGGCGGCCTTCAAGGCCGTCCAGGAGCGGTCGGCCTACAACTCGAGCAAGGCGGGCCTGGTCCACCTGACGAAGACCCTGGCGGTCGAGTGGGGACCGGCCGGCGTTCGCGTCAACGCGGTCGCGCCGACGTTCGTCGAGACCGATCTGGCGGCCCAGTGGCTCGACCGTCCGGGCTTCCGCGAGCGGATCGTGTCGAGCCTGCCGATCCGGCGCCTGCCATCCGAGGACGAGGTTGCGGCCGCCGTGGGCTACCTGGTCTCGGCAGCCGCAGACGCAATCAACGGCATCACCCTACCGGTCGACGGCGGCGCCGGGGCAACCTGACGCGCGGCGATTGACGGAGTTTCCCGTGGGGCAATGAATCTGTCGTCGAGTGGGCGGACGTTGCCTGTTGGGAACGGTTTCCGTCGTCGGCCGAGGCAGCTGCCGGGAAGCTGAGCGCTCCGCTGTCTGCCGGACACGGAAACGGTCGGTTCAGGACGAAACCTGTGCGCACGAGACACAGTTGCGCGGTGCGTTGACGGAATCCTTGCCTGCCAGGAAACCGGAGCGTGATGGCCGCACGGCCACGCTACTCCGGGATCGGGCGTGACGTGAGGCCGGCGATGATCGTATCCACGTGCATCGTGAACTCGAGGGCGTTGTGGATCAGCGTCGAGAGCGGCGCGTTCGAGGCCTCGGCGCCCCCGCCCGTACCGATCGGCGGCCAGAACCCCGCCGGGTCCTGGTGCGTCACGAACCAGTCCCCCATCCGGTACGTCCACGCCTCGTAGGCCGGCTCGCCGGTGATCTCGTACAGCAGCGACGAGCCCCAGCCGCTCTTGCAGACCGGGCCGTACTTGAACTGGGCCGGGGTGGCGGCCATCGAGAACGCCTGGTAGCGGCCGGCGAGGTCCAGGTACTCCGGGCGCGGTTCGGCGAGGTACAGCCGGCACAGGAAGCCGGCCGCGATGCCGCCGATCGTCCAGCGCTGGTTGCGGTCGGCCTGGTTGTCGACCACGTACCAGAAGGCGTCCTCGTCACGGAACTGCGTCGTGGGCGCCTGACGCGCTCGAGACCAGTCGTAGAAGAACCGGGCCGGGAGGCCGGTCGCGGGGTCCAGGTCTGACTGCGCATCCCAGATCCGGCGGAGGAAGCCGGCCACGCGGCGGGCCGTCGCAAGGTCACCCGTCGCCAGCGCGGCGAACCCCGGGCCGGCCGCGTACGGAATGGATTGGTCGTCGCCCATGGACCCGTCCGGCAGCCGGTCGTTGGCGAACGCCCCGGAAGCCGGGTCCTGCCAGCGCAGCAGCTCGGGCATCAGGCCGTACGAGAGGTCGTATTGGCCGAGCATCTGGGCACCCACGATCAGCGCGGAGTCGCGGTACGCCCAGGCGTCGTTCACGACGCGGAACGGTCCGTCGAGCCGCCCGTCCGGCATCAGGAGGTTCCGGCGGAACCAGCCGCAGACCGCGCTCGCGGCCCCGGTCTCGCCGACGAGCGCGAACGTCCAGGGTGCCCGGTAGAAGAAGAAGCCGTCGGCCGCGTTGCCCAGCGACCCGTCGGCGTTCTGACGCGACAGGAGCCAGTCGGTCGCGCGGCGGCGGGCCGCCTTGAAGGCGTCGATGCGGGCGCGGCGGGCGATCGAAGCGGTCAAGGTCATCGTCTGCTCCCCCATGTGCCCGAATCCTACGCCGTGAGACGCGGACGGCGCCGTAGCATGCGCGGCCATGGCGCTGTATCGGTTCGTCACCTCCTGGCAGGTCGACGCGCCGATCGACCCGGAGTTCGACGCGATCCTCAACTCCAAGCGCTGGCCCGAGTGGTGGCGCGGGGTCACGAGGGTCCTGGAGCTCGAGCCCGGCGACGAGGATGGCATCGGCAACCTGCGTCGCTACACCTTTCGCTCACGCCTGCCGTACAACCTCACGTTCGACACGCGTTCCACGGTCGTCGAACGGCCACACCTCCTGGTGGGCGAGGCCTCCGGTGAACTGGCGGGCATCGGCCGCTGGCGCCTCGCAGAGCGGGATGGCGGCGTACTTGCGCGCTACGACTGGGATGTTCGGACCACGAAGGCATGGATGAATGTCCTGGCCCCGCTGGCCCGCCCGCTGTTCGAGATCAACCACCACGGCGTCATGCGCGCGGGCGGCGAGGGCCTGGCCCGGCTGCTCGGGACCCGGGTGCGCTACGGCCGCGGCAGGCCCGACGAGGGTCCGCTCGCGACGTGACCATCCGCCGCCGGCCGGTCTCTGGCGCCCGCGCCGATCCCGATGCCGGCCAGCCAGGACCGAAGCTGCGCCCCCAGGGCGGGCGCACCGATCAGCGGGCCGTCAATGTTCCATTCGCGCGGGTGCAGGACGAATGCCTCGGTCTGGCCGCCGCCGAGGCCGTCGTGGGAGCCGATCAGCTCCTCGAACGCGGCGACCTCCTGCGTCTCGGGCTCGTAGGTGCTGATGAGCACGACATCGCCCACGTTGGGCATCGCGTCGAGGCGCCGCAGGCTCTGTGCGGCCAGCGGCCCGTACACCGCGACCGGGTAGACGCCCACAACGGCGTCCGTCGCGAGGTTCCGGCGGCCGTTGGCGCCGCTGGCCACCGCCTGGCCCCCTTCGCCCCGCACCATGACGAGGCCGACGCCCGGATGCGCGGCAAGCTGCCGCACCAGCTGCGGGTAGCGTCCTTCAAGCTCGTCCTCGGTGAGGCGGCCGGGATGGGCGGTGAAGTAGACCAGCGCGAGATTGCCCGACGCCGTCACCACCAGGCTCGGCTCGCCCTGCCCGACGTCCGGACCGGCTGCCGGCCCGACCTCCACGGCCTCGCCGCCGTCCCGGTTTCGCATGGCCCGCCGGGTGATGGCGCCGGCCGCGCCACCCGACTGGCTCAATTCCGACGCCAGCGCGTTCAGCGCCCCAGACTCGCCCGCCTGCGTCGTGGCGGCACGGACCGTGGCGCCGGTCAGGTCGCGGATGTGCTCCTCAAGGGCGATCCCATAGCGGTTCCGGAACGTGGCGCCCAGCGTCTGGCCGTGGTCGGACAGCACGACCAGGTGGTAGGGTCGCGGTGCATCGGCGGCCGCACGGGCGATGTTCCGGATCGTGCGATCCACGCCGTCGAGCGCGTCGAGTGCCTCGCCGCGCTCCGGCCCGCTGTAGTGGGCGATCTCGTCATAGTCCACGTAGTCGACGTAGATGACCGGCGTCCCGCGGTACATCTCGTCGATCACGAGTGAGGTGCTGATGCCGCGCAGCAGCACGTTGGTGACTGCCCGTGCGAGTGCGTACCTGATCCCGCGGTGGCTCCGCGGCTCGATGCCGGCCCTGGCGGTCCGCGCGGCCGAGACCAGTTCCTTGGCCATCTCGCCCAGGATGAGCAGCAGCGTGGCGAGGTAGCCGGACGGGCTCAGGAAGAAGCCGTAGAACGTCTGGCTCCGTCCGATGCCCTGCCCGGCGATCCGAAGGGTGGCGAGCGTCAGGTAGGTGCGGACCGCGTCGCCCGAGAGCAGGTTGCCGACGCTGGCGCCGTCCGCGCTGAGGAGGCCGGCCCCGTCGGACACGCGGCGGGCGATCTCGGCAGCGTCGGCCGGGCGGTTCGACACCATGAGTCGCCCCCGGTCCTTCTCGTACCAGCGGAAGGCGGGGATGCCGTCGTTGCGGCCGTGCAGGATACCCGCCTGGCTGGCGGACGTCTGCGACGGCAGCAGCACGTCCCAGCGTGTCAAGCGGGCCCGGCCCCCGCGAATCAGCGACGCGAGGAACTGCACGCGGCCGGCCCGGATCTGGTGCGCAAGGACACCATGGCCCAGGCCGTCGATCTGGACGATGACCACACCAGGTTCGGTCGATCGGACCACGTCGCGTCGCTCCCGGGCGAGGCGCTGCACCAGCAGGCCGTAGTAGGACTCGCCCTGGCCGATGTTCAGCACGGCACCGAGCAGCATGTTCACGACGGCGAAGACCACCGATGCGGAAAAGGCCGAAGCGACGGTGTCCACATCGAAGCCCGCGACCAGCCCGTCGGCAACCTGGAAGATCAGCACCTGGAACACGAGCGATACGACGATCAGGCCGATGACCGTGAACGGCGCACCAGGGCCAGCAGCACCGGCCGGACGAGCGCGTTGAGCGCTGCCATGAGCACCACGACGGTAGCTGCCGTGCCCGGGTCGCGCACGGCCACCCCGGGCAGCACGTACGCCGCAACCCCCAGCGAGATCGCCCCGACCGCGAGTGTCACGACGGCCCGCCGGACAAGCGCCACGCGGCCGGGTCGCCACTCCCAGACCAGCCGGATCTGGAGCGCGTAGAAGGCGAAGAGCCGGCGAAGTGCGTCGGCCAGGGCGCCCATGTCGAGCGCTACGTGGGACGGATCGGCACGTTCGGCGGCACCGCGATCTCCGGCAGTGGCTCGGCTCCCAGCTCGAGGGCGTTCTCGGCCGCGGGATCCATGTCGGTGATCGCGGCTGCCCCCACCGTGCCAAGCCGATCGAGCCGGTAGCCGGCGTCCGCGGCAGCCGCAAGCAGGTCGGCCGCGGCGGCGGCCACCGTCGCACGGGGCTGTCCGGCCGCGCCCTCCCGCAGCGCCCACCAGCGGACCAGCGTCGCGAACGCCTCCTTGCCGAACCATCGCACATCGCGATGCTCGTTCACCGCAAGCGCTCGCAGTGCCGCCTCGTCCGCGAGCCAGGCCGCCAGGACCGCGCCCGCCCGAAGGTCGTCCGCCGCGGGCTCATGCAGCAGCGCCTTCACCGCGTCCAGCGCCCGCCACGCCGCTCCCTCATTGAGGCCGGCTCCCCGGAACGCATCGGCGACGACGGCACCCAGGCCCCACGCGTCGACCCACTGGCCGACGCTGTCCGGTGAGCCCCCGCCCAGTCCGGTCGGCAGGCTGGCGAGGACCTCGGTTGCCACGAACGCGACCAGGTCCGCGTCGTCAACCAGATCGGCCGGGTCGAGGCGGGCCGCAGCGGTCGCGAGGCGGGCGTCCACCAGCGCAGCGGCACCCGGGTCCACGTCCTCGCGACCCACGAATCCGCGCGCTGCATGGAGCAGGTCGGCCATGGCGCCGGCGAGATCCGAACTGAGGCCCGCGCCGATGCTCGCGATCTTCGCCGGGCGGTCGCGCTCCGCGAGCGATCGCCACGACTCGAGGGCGGCCGGCCTCAGCAGGTTGCGCAGCGGCTCCTGCACCGGGCGCAGCAGGATCGATTGCATGGCCGCTTCAACGCTCGGCACGCCGCCGCTGCCCAGTTCGGCCGCGAGTCGGCCGTAGGGACGGCCCGGTCCCTCGGAGACCTCCGCAACGTCGAGGAACACCCGGCACTCGTACGCATCGAGCTCCATGAGAAGCCCGCGCTGCGCCAGTTCACGGGTCGAGCGCAGGTACTCGAGGCCGGTGCGCGCGTCGCGCAGGATCAGGAAGTCCCCGTCGGCAACCCGGAGCCCCAGGCCGTCCACCAGGGTTCGCCGGACGAGTGGTTGTTCCGCGGACGGGTCGGATCCCCGGCGCTGCGCGAAGGCCACCGACTGCTGGATGCGCCCGGACGCGGAGGCGTGGCGGTTGTGGTACACGACCAGCGCCCGATCGCCGCCGTGCCGGTTCGAGTACGCGAACACGTCCTCGTTCACCGCGCCGTCGTCGTCGACGAAGTCGTACAGCAGGAACTCGTCGACGTGGGCGAAGAGCGCCCGGCGATGGAGCAACGGCGTGATCTCGCGCTCGTGGCGTTCCACCAGCCACGGGTCGGGGTGTTCGTCGTGGTAGGCGCGCCGGTACTCCATGCCGTACCTCTCCGCGTAGCCCTCGATCTGCCCGTGGCCGAACATCGGCAGGCCGGGCATCGTGGCCATGAGCGTCGCCACGCCGAAGTACTTGTCGCCCTTGCCGAACTGGTCCACCGCGGTCCGCTCGTCGGGGTTGTTCATGAAGTTCACGTAGCGCTTGAGGATCTCGGGGTCGAACTCGAGCGTGTTGCGCATGACGGCCCGGTACTGCGCGTTCTGCTCGTCGCGGAACATGTGCATGAACGCGCTGTTGTAGACGCGGTGCATGCCCAGGGTCCGGACGAAATAGCCCTCCATCAGCCAGAAGGCCTCGGCCAGGAGCAGGGTGTCGGGCACCTCGGCCGCGACGCGGTCGACGACGTCGCGCCAGAACTCGCGCGGCATCGCCGCTTCGAACGCGCGCCGTGGCAGGGCGTGCTCCGCGCGCGACGGGATGCCGCCGGCATGGCCGGGCTCCGGGTACCAGAGCCGCTCGATGTGGCGCTTGGCGAGCGTCATCGCGGCGTCAAAGCGGATCACCGGTGACCGCCGGGCGACCGCCAGGATCGTCTCGATCACGGCCTCCCGGACGTCGGCCCGCAGGTAGTCCAGCTGCGCGGTGTCGTTCCAGGGCGTGCTCGTACCGTCGTTGCCGTGGTAGACGTACCGGACGTCGCCCGTGGCGTGGTCCACGCGCTGGAACACGACCGCGGCATCCGTGTGGTCGAAGTAGTGGTCCTCGATCCGGATCGAGAGCCGCGGATCGGGCGAGAGGTCGGGGCCGGTGAAGGAATACGCCGGGTACGGCGACTCCGGGAGCGAGACGAACCACTCGGGCCGCTCGATCAGCCAGCGCGAATCGATCCCCATGTGGTTGGGCACCATGTCCGACGCCATCCGGATGCCGCGCGCCCACGCCCGTGCCTTGAGGTCCTCGAAGGCGGCCTCACCGCCCAGGTCGTCGGCGATCCGGTAGTCGTCGAGCGAGTACGCCGACGCCACGGCCTCGGGGTTGCCGCGCAGCCGCTTGATCGTCTCCGAGGCACGGCTGCGCTGCCACAGGCCGATGAGCCACAGGCCGCTGAAGCCCAGGCGAGCGAGGCGGTCCAGTTCCTCGTCGGGCACCTGGTCGAGGCGCACGATCGAGCGCCCATAGGCCTTCGCGAGCTGGTCGAGCCAGACGTACGTGCTCTTCGCCATGAGCACGAGGCGCGGCATCCAGTCCAGGTCCGGGCTGAAGCGCTCCGGCGCGGGCTCCCCGGTCCCCGTCGCGTCCCCGCCCTCCGCGCCGGGCCCGTACCATCCGGCCTCCACGAGCCAGGCCCGGCTCGCCCGCCGCTCCGCGTCCTCGGGGCCGCCGCCGGGACCGCCGAAGCGCTGCGCCAGGGCCGCCTGCTCCTCGGCCAGCACGTCGAGCCCGAGGACCAGCCGGTCGCCGAACGCCGTCAGGACCAGTCCCCAGCGCTCCCGGATGAAGCGCATCTGGCCGCCGAGGGAATCCGGGACGGCGAGCGCTGGTGCCCGCAGCGTCTCGATCAGCGTCAGGCCGGTCGCATCAAGCGGCGGCTGGGTTCCGAAGTAGGCCGCGAGGCCGGCGATCACGTCGTCGTACGCGGTCGTGAGCAGCGGCCCATCGTCAAAGAGCTCCTCGAAGGGCGTGAACGCCGGGTTGACGTTGACAAGCCACAGCAGCAGCAGCTCCTCGAGCGCGATCTCCCGGTTGGCGACGCCGCCGGTCGAGTCGCGCAGCCAGGTTCCGGCGGGTGTCCCGGCCCGCAGCGCTGCCGCGGTCGGGAATCGCTCGGCGAACGCGGCCAGGGTCGTGTCCAGGGCGTCGCGCCCAGCCCGGGCCTCCAGGTACCGCAGCGCGTCCCAGATCGCGGTCGGGTTCACGGTCTCCCGGAACCGGTCGACCAGCGAGTGGAGAATCTCGTCCACGAGGCCCATCGCGGAAAGCTGGCCGGCGTGCACGGCGGGCCGCTTCGTCGGGCCCTCGATCTCGCCGGTCCGCCCGGACGCCGGCAGCGGCCCGAGATCGTTCATCCGCATGGCCAGCCGGCGGGCGGCCGCCATGTCCGGCAGGACCACGTTGCCGCTGCCAGTGAACAGCGCCTCCTCCACGCCGTACCACAGTCGGGCGTCGCGGGCGACATGGAACTCCACCGGCACGGGCCGGGTCCGACGCGGCCTGCCAGCCGCGTCCCGGAAGCGTGCGTGCGGGCTCACGATCGGGTCAGGCGCAGGGTTCGGCCAGGCATGCTCGGGGTGTCCTCAGGGTCCCTGGAGCTGCACCTGGATCGTCATGCCGCTCGCTGCCAACTGGATCGCGTAGACGGACTGGACACCCGACTGACTCCCATGGAGCAGGCCGCCACGAGCACGCCGGCCAGGATGGCCGCCGCCGGGCGGAAGGTCCAGCGCATGGCGGGGATTGTGGACCAGCCGGCACGCCCTGCACAGACGCCTGTCGTTTCCGTCTCGCATCGGGCACCCTTGCAACGGCACCGTCAGCCAAGGGGAGTGAGACCTGGATCCATGAGCGAGTTCCTGAGCCTCCACGATTTCGTCAAGGCCGCCCGGCGGCGCCTGGCGCAGGGCGAGTGGGACTACCTGACCGGCGCCGCCGAGACGGAGACCACGCTCCGGCGCAACCGGATGGGGCTGGACATGCTGGCCTTCCGGCCGCGCGTGCTCAACGACGTCTCGGAGGTCACTGCCAGCACCACGTTCCTCGGCCAGCAACTGCGGATCCCCGTCCTGCTGGCCCCCCTTGGCTCCATCCAGCTCTTCGACGGAGATGGCGCAGCGGCCGTCGCGCGGGCGGCCGGTGAGTTCGGGACGATGATGATCCTGAGCTCCGTGTGCCTGCCCGACTTCGAGGAGGTGGCGCCGATCGGCGGCGGACCCAAGATGTACCAGCTCTACCTGTACGGCGACTGGGACTGGATGGACGACCTGGTCGACCGAACGGTCAAGGCCGGCTACGCGGCGCTCTGCCTCACCGCAGATACCCAGGTCTACAGCCGGCGCGAGCGGGACATCGCCAAGCGCTGGGTGCCGCGCTACGCCATCCGGACCGTGGCGACCGACATCGTCCACCAGTCGCGAATGTCGTGGGCCACCGTGGACCATCTCAAGAAGACGTTCTCGATCCCGCTCGCCATTAAGGGCATCAATACCGCCGAGGACGCTCGGCGCGCCGTGGACGCGGGCGTCGACATCATCTATGTCTCGAACCATGGCGGCCGCCAGCTGGACCACGGCCGGGCGTGCATCGATTCGCTGCCGGAAGTCGTCTCGGCCGTCAACCGCCAGGTCCCGGTCGTGGTCGACGGCGGGATCATGCGCGGCACGGACGTGCTGAAGGCCCTCTGCCTGGGCGCTGACGCGGTGGGCATCGGCCGCCTGGAGGGGCTCGCGCTCGCAGCCGGCGGCGAGGCGGGCGTCCTGCGCATGCTCGAACTGCTCGAATCCGAGGTCCGGATCAACATGGCACTGATGGGTGTCCGCAGCCTGGCCGAGCTCGACCCGTCGCTCGTCGTGCCGGCCGCTCCCCTGCCCGCTCCTCATGTGCTGTCGGCCTTCCCGCTGTTGGACCAGGGCTACTGACAGAACGCGCCGGCGCGGCCCGGGCGGCCGCCGGATGCGCCTGGCATGGATGCACGACCACTGGGCGGACCGCACGCTGTCCGTGGAGGAACTGGAAGCAGAGACCTGACGTTCGGGGCCGGTGTCCCCGGCCACGGGCTGGACCCGGAACCTCAGCGGGCAGGACCGAACAGGAGCTCCAGCCAGGAGTCGAGTGGTGTGCCCGTCTGCTCGGTACGGCCGACCCGCTGGCCGGCAGAGCCGGGAGCATCGGGCGCGAGGCTGGGGGCACCGGGCGCGAGGACGAAGCGCCGCTCGCGCTGGTCGCCCAGGCCGTACGCGCGGGCCTCGAACGCAACGTAGGCGTCCTGCGCGACGAGGTCCTTCTCGGCGCTCAGAGCCTCGACCTCGGCGGCCAGTCCTCGGTTCTCCCGGCGGATCAGGTCCGCGCTCGACTGGGCGGCCGACGCATCGCTGACCTGGCGGATGAACAGCGCGAGCACCCAGACCGTCATGATGACGGCCACGAGCCAGCCCACTCGGCGCTTCGTGAGCGCGGTGACCGGCAGGCCCGCCAGGGCGGCTTCCCCGGTCGGCGTGGACACTACCGGCAATCCGACCACGCGCGCTGGACGCTCGCCTGCGTCGCCAAGGTGTTCCAGGGAGGTGTCACCCGGTGCCCCGGACGCGGACTGGCGGTTGGCGCCCTCGACCAGGAAGTCGGGGAGCCGCGCGTGGTTCGGCGGCTCCCCCTTCAGCATCCCCGGCAGCGTAGCTGCGCGCAGCTGACATGTCAACCCGAATCATGCATGGCCATCGCGCGGGCCGGGCGGCGGTCTGAACCGTCCGTGCTCAGGAATCCGGCGCGATCCGTGCCAGACAAGGTGGCACGGCAAGCCTCGATCGTGCTGCTATTCTCTGCCGAATGCGAACAGTTGTTCAGTATCGGAGCACCGGATGCGCCACTACGCCCCCGCCTCCGTCGAGGCTGTGCTCGCAGGCCTGCTGGCAGAACCGTCCCTGGCGCGCGGCGTTCTCCACCACGAGGTGATCCCGCCGCGGGCGGCGGAGTTCGCGCCGATGCCGCCCTGGCTCGACCCGCGGATCCGCGACGGGCTGGCCGGCCGCGGCATCGAGGAGCTGTACAGCCACCAGGCGGAGGCCGTGGATCTCGTCCGAGCGGGTCACGACGTGACGGTGGTCACTCCCACCGCGTCGGGCAAGACGCTCTGCTATTCGATCCCGATCCTCCAGTCGATCGCCGAGGACCCCGCCGCCCGGGCGCTGCTCCTCTTCCCCACCAAGGCCCTCGGCCAGGACCAGGTGGCCGAGTTCGGCTCGCTCGCGTCCGCGTCGGCACTGGCGGTCTCCGCGGCTGCCTACGACGGGGACACCCCGGCGCCCATCAGGTCCGCAATCCGCACCGCGGGCCAGATCGTGGTCACCAACCCGGACATGCTCCACTCGGCCATCCTGCCGCACCACACCAAGTGGTTCCAGCTGTTCGAGCAGCTGCGGGTCATCGTCATCGACGAACTGCACACGTACCGAGGCGTCTTCGGCAGCCACGTCGCCAACGTCCTGCGGCGCCTTCTGCGCCTCTGTCGCCACTATGGCTCCACCCCGGTGGTCGTCTGCTGCTCGGCCACCATCGGCAACCCAGGGGAGCTCGCGGCCACGTTGACGGGGCGGCCGACAACCGTGGTGGATCGGAACGGGGCGCCGGCGGGCGAACGCCACCTGCTGCTGGTCGATCCACCGGTGATCGATGGTCGGACCGGCGCCCGGGGCTCACCGCTCACGCTGGCCCAGCGCTGGGCGCTGCCGTTCCTGCGCGCAGGCCGCCAGACCATCGTCTTCGGCCGCGCCAGGACCTCGGTGGAGATCATCCTGTCCGGGCTTCGCGAGTCGCTCCGGGAGAGCTACGGGCCCCGAAGCCGCGTTCGCGGCTACCGCGGCGGGTATCTCCCGACCGAGCGGCGATCGATCGAGCACGGACTGCGCGACGGCGAGGTGCTGGGCGTTGTCAGCACCAACGCGCTGGAGCTCGGCGTCGACATCGGGCGCCTCGACGTCTCGATACTCGCAGGCTACCCGGGCTCGATCGCGGCGACCCGCCAGCAGGTGGGCCGGGCCGGGCGGCGCCAGGGGACCAGCGTGGCGATTCTGGTCGCGAGCGGCGCGCCGGTCGACCAATACGTGGTGCACCATCCGGAGTTCCTCATCGACTCGCCGCCCGAGGAGGCGCGCCTCGATCCGGACAACATCCACGTCCTGCTGGCACACATCCGGGCGGCCACGTTCGAGTTGCCCTTCGAGCCGGGTGAGACGTTCGGACCGGGCCCGGCAGACGACCTCCTCGCCTTCCTCGCCGAGGAGGGCCACGTCCGCAATGCCGATGACGGGCGCTGGTACTGGTCCAGCGAGAACTTCCCCGCATCGGAGGTGTCCCTGCGCAGTGCCGCCCCGGAGAACGTCGTGATCATCGACACCAGCCCGGACCGGCCGCGGGTGCTGGGCGAAGTGGACCTGTTCTCCGCCCAGGTGCTCGTGCACCAGCATGCGATCTACATGCACGAGTCGATCCAATACCACGTGGACCGGCTCGAGTGGGGCGAACGCAAGGCGTACGTCCACCGCATCGATGCCGACCACTACACCTATGCCAATCGGGCGGTCACGCTCAAGCCGCTCGACGTGTTCGCCACCGCGCCAGTCCGCGGCGGGGGCCGCCATCACGGCGAGGTGATGGTCGCCAGCCTCGTGACCTTCTACAAGAAGCTCAAGTTCGTGACCGACGAGAACGTCGGCTGGGGGCCGATCGAGCTGCCGGAGATCGAACTCCAGACAACGGCCTACTGGCTGACCGCCGAGGGTCTGGCGGGGCGATGGCGTCGCGACGAGTTGGACATCGCCCTCCTGGGCGCCGGTCGAGCCCTGCAGACGGTGGCGAGCGTGCTGCTCATGGTCGACCCGCGGGACCTCGGGCTCGTCACGCAGGTCCGCTCGCCCCACCACGAAGCACCGACCATCTACCTGTACGAGTCGGTCCCGGGCGGTGTCGGGCTTTCCGCGCGACTCTTCGAGCGCCACGCGGAGTTGATCGACGCCGCGGCTGCGCTCATCGCCGATTGTGGCTGCGAGGGCGGCTGCCCCGCGTGCACAGGCCCCCGGCTGGAGTCTCATATCGATGCACGGGCGCTCGCGCTGCGCCTGCTCGGTGAGCTGGGCTCGTCGGCCGGCGCCCCACGGGCGCTCGCCGGCGCGCTGCCGACCGCTCTCGCTGGCTAGCGATGGACGCCACGGTCCTT